>NZ_KV794997.1:0-66189 GCF_001808865.1 Streptococcus sp. HMSC061D10
TTTATACCTCGTTACTCGGTCTGTTTCTCTGTATCGTCCTTCCTGACGTCTAAAAAACATATTATCCCCTCCTTATGTTCGGATTTTGGAAAAATAGGATTTTACCCTACCTTTTATTGTACCACTTTTTACAAAGTAATAAAAGTAAAATGATTTGATAATTTATAGTAATTCACTTAAATAAATATTAAAAAAGCATCGAAAATCGATGCTTTGCTATTAAGTTCCTATATGAATTTCTGGAAATTTATTTGAGATTAAATCCCAAAGTTCTTCAAGCTCTTCTTGAACTGTTTTTGTTGATTTCAAAACCATATCCTGTTTTTTCTTGCCATTCTTACGGATATAGCAGAACTGGTAGACTTTATTTGTGATTAGGGAACGGTTAATTCTGGTTTCGACTAAATAAAGTTGCTCAACATCTCTTAGGTCTAAAGCTTGCGTTCCTTTATAGTAAGTGATGAGGTGGTTTTTATAAAGAATTACTTTTAGATTTTCATCATAAAATTCTGCTAAACCAGCCATATTTTCAACATTTCCTTGCAATTCAGGATAGGCTTGATAAAGCTCTTCAAAAGCTGCGATAGATTTTTTACGAAGAAGAAAGGCACTCACTAATGTGACTAGGCCAATTCCTCCAAAAATTGCAGCACTTATGATATGCCACAAGCCATCTTTTGAGTGTTCAGTCAAACTTAGATAGACACTTGAGTTCATGTTCAATGCAACAGTTGAATCAGGTTCAAGTATAGAGTCAAGAAAGCCAGACAAATCTACAATTCTATTATTTCGAGATTTGTTGTTAACATTTTTACTTAGAGGTTGTAACTGTGTACCTACTAGAGTAGCTGGATTATCTATAAGTGTTTCAGTTGCAGCTTGATCCATAAGTTTTTGAATCTCTTTATCATTTTCTTTAGCCTCTACAACTGCAAATTTACCATCACCATCATTGCTATATTGCACAAGATATAAAACACTTCCACCTTCAACTTCTCCAACCACTTCTGGATAGATATCATAGACAGTCATAGTAACTTCTTTACCTGACCGTGTGTCGTCTGAAAATGGATCCATTGGATGTTGATGATGATTCCACATGAAGACAGTTCCTGCAGAAAAAGCAAAGAAAACTAATGAGAGGATAAGCCCTGAAATAAATCCTTTATTTCTTTTCTCTTTAAACATCATAATCTCCTTTAGTTTGATGATTAAATTATAGCAAAAATTCCTATAAATTTCAATAATAATCTTTAACACAAATGCTATTAAACAAAGGAAGAAAGCGCTTATCAAAAATAATATATGATATTTCAAAAAAGAGCTTGAGATAATCTCAAACTCTCCTATTATTTCAAATTTTATTTTCTAGCTATCTTTTCATCTTCTTCTAGTTGCTTAACCAATTGATCAACGCTATCAAATTTTACCATATCACGGATACGGTCCAACCAGGAAACAATGACAGTTTCCCCATAGATATCGTCAGAAAAATCAAAGATATGAACTTCAAAACGCTCTTCCTCGCCATCAAAGGTTTCATTTTTACCTAGACTCGCCATACCACGATAGACTTTTCTTTGAATTTCAACGTCAACGGCATAAACACCATCAGCTGGCATATATGTCCGATCCAAATTGACTAAATTAGCTGTCGGGAAGCCAATAGTTCGACCTCGAGCATTTCCGTGAACCACTACACCTCTCGTTGGTAAAGGAAATCCCAAAAGTTTGCCTGCTTCTTTTACATCACCTTCTAGAATGGCTTGGCGGATACGCGTTGAACTAATTTTCCCCTTTTCATCCTCAACTGGTGGAACAATAACCACTTCACCTTGGAAGAGTTCTTTTAAATCCTCAGCTGTTTTTCTATCTGAACCAAGAGTATAGTCAAAACCAACTACAATCGTATCTGCCTTTGCTTCCTTGACATAGGTATCAATGAATTCTTGGGCAGTCATATTTGCTACTCGACTAGTGAAATCCATCAAATACAAACTCTCAACCCCAGCTCTCTTCAATCTACGTTCACGTTCACTAGCATACAAAATATGCAATAAGTGTTCAGGTGAGTATTGATTCAGAGTTAGTTTTGGTGATTCGTTAAAAGTTACTAGAGCTACTCCCTGGCGCTTTTCAGCAGCAATGTTAGAAGCTATTTCAAATAATTTTTGATGTCCAAGATGAACTCCATCAAAATAACCTAGTACAAGGACGTTTGGTCCTGGTGTTGCAATGTCTTTTTCTGTTTTAATAGGTACTGTAATAATCATAGTATTTATTATACCAAAAAAATGGCGCTTTCAAAACAATTTAGACTGAATTCAGGACATAAAACTTAGTGCAAACTTTCTCTGACTTCTTTTCGCAACATTTCTAGACTTTCGATCCCGTACTTATCCATGACTTTTGGTAGTTTTTCGATAATATCAGGACAAGCATAGGGATTTGTAAAGTTGGCTGTTCCGACACCGATTGCTGAGGCACCTGCAAGATACATTTCTAAGGCCGCTTCAGCTGAATCCACTCCTCCCATACCAATGATTGGAAGCTTAGTTGTTTGAGCTACTTGACGGATTAGTTTTAGGGCTACAGGAAATACAGCAGGTCCAGACATGCCACCTGTCCCATTTGCGATAATCGGCTTTCTGGTTTTAAGGTCAAAACGCATCCCAACAAGGGTATTGATCATTGTGAGACCACTAGCTCCAGCATCTTCTACTGCTTTTGCAATCGTCACGATATCCGTCACACTAGGGGTTAATTTGACGTAAACGGGCACATCTGATGCTTCTACGGCAGCCTTCACCACATCATAGGCCAACTCAGGGTCCTGTCCAATTAAAAGTCCATGATTTCCATGATCGACGTTAGGACAAGAGATATTGAGCTCAATAGCTTTCACGTTAGTTGCCTTGGAAATACCATGAGAAACGGCTGCGTACTCTTGTTTTGAAAATCCTGCGACATTGGCGATGATAGGGAGATTTGGATATTCTCTTTGAAGCCAAGGTAACTTTTCAGACAGAACGACATCTAAACCAGGATTTTGTAGACCAATAGCATTAAGCATACCTGCAGGGGTTTCTGCTACTCGAGGAGTAGGATTACCAAAACGCGGCTCAAGTGTAGTTGCCTTAATCATGATAGAGCCTAAAATGTCTAAATCATAGTATTTGGCATATTCTTGACCAAAGCCAAAACAACCTGATGCAGGAATGATAGGATTCTTTAACTCTAAACCTGGTAGAGAGACTTGTAATCGATTTGTAGTCATGACACTCTCCTTATAAAACAACAGTTCCTGTTTTAAATACAGGCCCATCTTCACACACACGTTGACTAACTGTTTCACTATCTGGTACTTTCAATACGCAAGCGTAGCAAGCCCCCATGCCACAAGCCATACGGGATTCTAGGGATAGGTAAGCTCTTGGATGGTCGTAAAATGTTTGATTAATGTATTTCATCATACCAAGCGCACCGCATGAGTAGATGGCATCAAATTCACTCTCCAATTCTTTAATCACAACCGAAACATTTCCTTTAATACCATAAGATCCATCATCAGTCGTTACAAAGACCTGACCATACTGAGCTAATTCCTTTTCTAGAATAACAGCTTCTTTACTAGCAAATCCTAGAACAGAAGTTACTTTTACACCACGTTTATGCAGTTGCTTCGCTACTTCTAGTAATGGCGGAACACCGATTCCACCACCGACTAGGAGAACATGACTCTGCTTGTCTAGATCAGACAAATCAAATCCATTTCCTTGAGGTCCCATGACATCTAAGCTATCACCTGTTTTTAAGGTTGAAAAAATTGCCGTACCAGAACCTTCGATACGATATATAAGATGGCATTGTTTATTAGCCTTATCTATAGACGAGATTGAAATCGGACGCCGCAAGAGATGAGCATCATCAGGAACTCGTAAATGAAGAAATTGTCCTGCTTTCATAGCTTCAACCATTTCTCCTTGAAATACGAGTTCAAAGATTGCTGGTGCTATTTCCTTTTGGGACACTACTTTCATGGTTTCCAAGCGAATAGCACCCATGCGTTTTTTACAATTTGGATTCATAACTTTTCCTCCTTAAATTTTAAGGGGTTCAGAAAAAGAAAAACCTTGCAATCGCAAGGTTTCAGTAAGATACTTACAGAAAAGAATCAAATAAACTGTGTTTATTCGAAGTTTGTGTAATCTATTTTCTATCTGACACCTTGTGAGCCTCTCTGGACTACCCTTAAAGGTTAAATTTTTACCAGTATACTGTAACAAATGCGAAAAGTCAAGTAAAAATAGGTAAGGTGTCAGACGTATTTTAGTTTACTTATTTTTGTGAAGAGAGAATCTTCTCCAATTTTTGATAATCTTTAACACTATCAATTTCATAGATAGAGTTTTCTTCCAATTCCTCTACGTAAACATCTAATTTTTTAATGTTGTCTTTGACCATGTTGTCCCAATATAGGTCAACAAATTCGCCACTTGCATAGGCCTGGTCTATAAATCCAACAATCTTCTCAGCTGTTGGAGCATCCCAGAACGATACTCCACTCAAGATACGTCCGTTTTTGCTATCGACGATGATATCTTGAACTTTGTAGTCATCTCCGTAAACTAGGAACCACTCATTGTCACAATCTTCACGATAAACACTAAAGTAAGTTGAACGTTCGATATCATTACGGAACATATTCTTGAAAAGATAGTTATCCGCATCGATAACGTAGCTATTAGCCAACTCTTCTTTTACCAAGTAAAGAGAGTAAAAGTTGTTGTAATCAGCATACTTATCATTGAAGACCAAACGAACACCGTATTTCTCTTTGAGGTAGTCGAACTGTTCTTTTAAATAACCTACAACGATGATAATATCATCAATACCACGTTCTTTTAAAAATTCAATTTGATATTCAACCAAAGGTTTTTGATTGACTTTAACCAAGGCTTTGGGAGTATTTTCTGTCATAGGTCTCAAACGAGTCCCCAATCCAGCTGCTAAGATGATCGCTTTCACGCGTTTTCTCCTTTATTCTTTAATGATAATATAAACACCAGCCATTACGATAAGGGAAGTAATGATGGTTAGTAAATTTAGGGGCGAGCCCAAGAAAATCGCTGCAAACAAAACAGTCCATACTACATAACTGACATTTAGACCAGTAGCTTTTGCTGGTTGCAATCGATTGATAGCAATGTAGTAGGCAAGATAAGAAATCATATTAAATGCTGCAAAGATAATCAAAAGCCCCAGCAATTGACCATTTGCCACTTCCGCAAATGAATGATGTGAGAAGAGAACAATGACAAGATAGGACAAGAAAGATGTGACTTGTCGTATCAAAAGAGCTTCTAGCTCACTGAGTTCACTCTCCATAGCAAAAGAGCTTAAAACACTTTCACTCCCCCAAGCAAGCGCACAAATCAAGGCACAGAGTATTCCTATATAGAAGGAATTCACTTGTTCAACCTTGTAAGTCTGAGCAATAATGCCTGCAATGATTAATAAGATTCCAAATACTGTATTCTTAGAAACCTTATGCTTTAAGAAAAAGAAAGCGAGAATGACAGATACTGCAGGATAAATAGCTGAAACCGACGATGCCAAAGAACTACCGATATACTTGACCGCATAGAGATTAGCCTGCATACCAATAGGTCCAGCAAGTAAGGCTCCAATGATGACACTGACATTTCGAATGTTCAAGAAGATTGAAAAACGTACCTTCCCTTCTTTAACGAGAAGATATCCTAGCAAGATAAAAATACTTAGAAAATCGTGTGCTGCTGCTACTACAAAAGGCGATAAATCCGTGAATATTGAAAAGATATAAGCACTAATAGTTAATCCTAATCCCCAGAACACACCTGATAGTAGCCCAAAAGAAACTCCATTTTTAGTTTTCATTTAAATCTCCTTCAGACTCTAATTCTTTTACTGCTCTATTGTAACGAGAGATTCCGTAATCTCCAAAATCTGCACCATTTTCTTCTTTGTAAATAGTCCAAAGACTCCAAATGATATCTTGCAAGATTTTGTAAATACGAATTTTCTCTCTTGAAACTGGAGTCTTGTCGCTCTCATAATGACTAAGGAAGTTTTCTTCCTCTTCTAAAGAAAACTCTGATTCTAGGAAAAGGGCGGCTAAATCCCACATGGGATCATTCATAGATGAATATTCCCAATCAATGAGATAAAGGTGACCATCTGGTCCTTCTATGAAATTTTCAGGAACCAAATCAATGTGACATGATTTCTTATCGATACCAATTTCTTCAAGTTGGTCTTTCAGAGAAAATACTAACTTTCTGACAGTTTCATAGTTCGGATAGGAAATCTCCCCTTGAATCAAAGATTCATATTTTTTGATTTCCTCAAAAGGAGCAAACTCTCCTTTTAATTCTTTACCAGAAGCGTGAATGGTTTGTAGAATTGGTGCAATCTTTTCAAATTTGGTTTTAATGATAGTTGAATCAAGTGTCTCAGCATTTTCAATGTATTGATTAACCTTAATTCCTGCTTCAATATCGAAAAGATAATTTTCTACATCTAATTTCAAATCTTTCAACAATTCAAGATTGAACTTCTCATTCTGGCGATCGATTAGTTTATCTGTACCTTTTCCGAAAAACTTAACAATATATTGGTTTGAGCTTGTTTTGACCAAGTAGTTTTGATTGGTCATACCACCTAATTGTTCAACGCTCAGAATATCTTCATCAGTTGATAGTAAAGAGGTAAGTTTTTCCTTAATGTTTTTTTCCACAATCATCCTCCATTATACTTCCCACTTAAAGACTGTCTTAAATGCGGTATTTAAGTCAGTTGCAAAAACTCGGTGAATATCTTTGATTTCTCTGACTGGTTCTTCTAAATAAATGATATTTTTCAAACGATTGGCAAATCTCTTAATCTCCATCATTTGGATAGCTTTTTCGAAGTCAACACGTCCTGAACGCGAAGAACCTACTAACAATAAACCTTTTTCGAGGGAATCTCGAGTATTGATATTTACCTTGTACTCACTAACACCCATCATCAAAATGGTTCCCTGTGGTTTGATGTAACGAATGAGATCATTAATTGCAGGTCCGCAGCCATCACCACCACAACATTCGAAACCATGGTCAAAACTAAGGTCTTCTGGAATACTATCCGTAATGTAAAGCTCCTTAGCAAAGGAGAAGAGTTCTAATTTCTCCCAATGACGACCAATAACAATAATCTCAGATTCAGGCAAGGTATAGTTGATAATATTTGCCATGACAAAAGCTAAACTTCCATCACCAATAACTGCAATACGCTGACGTCTGCTGTGAGAAACTGTCAAGAAACGATTCATGGCGTGCATACCCACACTGACAAACTCAGTAATGGCAGCTACTGTATCTTCGATGTCCTCGTAAGCTACCACACGATCCTTAGGTAGAGAAACGAATTCTCGCATAAAGCCATCATAACCACTAGATAAGAAATAAGTTCCTGTCATATAGTTTTCATAAAATTCCTCATCACTCTGCATAGGTGGTTGATTGGGAATCATGACAACCTTCTGGCCAACTTTGTAGGTACCTGTGGGATCAGAAATAACAGTCCCACAAGACTCGTGAATCATAGCCATTGGAAGCTTTTTAGATAATATTTTGGGATCACGTTTTCCTTGATAGTAACGTTGATCCGCATGACAAACCGCCATAAAGTTTGGTCGAATAAGGATATGATTCTCTTGATCAATCTCTTCTTCTTGATATTTGATATTGATAAACTTTGGTTTTGTCAGTTGATAAATTTGATTAATCATGTTTTTAGTCTTTCTCAATCATGCTTTTAGCAATCTTCAAGTCTGTAACTGTTGTGATTTTTAGATTTGAGTATTCACCTTTTGCCAAGGCAACATCTTTACCCTTAATGACAAAGATTTTACATGCATCAGTTAAAATTTCTTTTTCTTCTGCTGATAAAGAACCATACAAATCAATAAAGTCTTTACAACGGAAGGTTTGAGGAGTTTGCCCTTGATAGAGATGAGCACGATTTGGAATATCTGTGATAAACTGACCGTTTGTACTTTCAACGATGGTATCAACTGCTTCTACTACTGTATCCACTGCATCATGATTTTGTGCTAAAGCGATATTATCTTGAATCATTCGAAGTGTGATAAATGGACGAACTGAGTCATGTGTGACTACGATATCATCTTCCGTGATTGGACGATAAGCATCAATAGCTTCAATAATCTTTTCAATACTAGAATTACGATCAGCACCACCTTTTGTGATGATGATACGATCCTTATGAAGCGGAAGGAATTTTTCAACTAAATCTTCTGCGTGTGTAACCCAGTCTCCATGGACTCCAACTACAATCTTTTCAATACTTGGTTCCAAAACAAATTTTTCAATAGTGTGAATTAAGATTGGGCGGTCTCCCAACTCTAGAAATTGTTTTGGCAAATTACTGATCCCCATGCGCGTGCCAGTGCCACCCGCCAAAATTCCAGCGTAGATCATTTTTATACTCCTTTAGTTCATTCTAAAAAAACTTATTGTTAACTATTATATCACAATCTGGCTCTATCTTGAAAGAAATACAAAGACTTTATGCCTAGAAAACGCTCTTTTGTAAACCATAATCTGAACATTATTTCTTCCTAGTAAATTTTCTTTTAAAAAATACAAATGATTGGCTCATTTCTCCTACCAAGATCTAGTCAATCTTATTAATATAGAGTTCTTCAGAATAGTATAGAAAACTTAAAGAAACCTTAAACTAGATAAAAAGAGTTGAAATTGTTTCCAGAGATAACTCCAATCCAACAATTCTCAACTCCATTCAACAAGATTCGGTTTATTTTTCTTCTTGCTCACCGATTCCCTTAACAGCTTTCTTAAACTCAGCAAGCATTTTTCCTACTGATTCACCTAGCTCTGGTAAGCGTTTTGGTCCAAAAATCAACAATGCTCCAAGGACAATGACTATCAAGCCTGGTGCACCAATATCACGTAAGATTCCCATCTTTTTCTCCTTTCCTTTTTTTCTTAAAAATCCATTTACTAATAGCGATACTAACCTCATACAATAAGATTAAAGGAACAGTCATCGCTAAATCGCTAATAAAATCGGCAGGTGTCAATATAACAGCCAATATCAATAAAATGAAGTAGGCATGACGTCTATAAGCAACGAGTAGGCCAGGCCCAATCAAACCAATTGAGGTTAAAAAAGCAATGATAACTGGCAATTCAAAGATAAACGCTAGTGGTAGAGTTGTTTGAAAGACAAAAGCTAGATAATTTTGTGCTGTCAGCTGCGTTTCAAATAAGTTTTCACCTAGTCCCAGTAAAACCTGAAGTATAGCTGGTGTGACAAAATAAAAGCCAAAGGCTAATCCCAAGATAAAACAAAGGAAAGTTGCAGGGATATAAGCAAAAATCGCTCCTGCTTCTTCAGTTTTAAGTGCTGGTCGAACAAAACTCCAGACTTGATAGACCGTAAAAGGTAAGGTAAGGCTAAAGGCCATTAAACTTGCTAAACGGAGATAAATCCATAAAATATCATTCGGCCCTAAGACAATCAACTTCTGACTAAAGCCTTGTGTGATAAATTGATAAACCTGATCAGCAAATAATAGTGAAACGCAGAATACTAGAAAGAAGCAAACAACTACTGCTAGCAATCTCTTTCTAAATTCTACCAAATGTTCAATAATTGTCAATTCCTTTTGATCCATCATTTTTCACCCTGTCTAATGGTAACAAGAATCACCACGAAGATAAAGAGAGCCTGTCCTGCCAAACTTTCCCAGCTAGGATAAATTCCCAATATATCAATACTTGGTATTCCTGAGATCAGATGGTTTGGAATCATATTTGTCAACTGTAAGGCATGGATACTGACTCCCATCATCTTAAAGGCTAAGGCATAAATCATCCAAGTCAGGATAAAGAAAACCTTATGAGGTAGGAAAAATTGACTAGCCTTGTTCATCACAAAAGCAATCACGATTAAAACTAAGAGGGCCAGAGAAATTCCAAGGACAAAATCAAAACTAGAAAGCCTTGGCAGAATCCCCACATAGAATAAAATCGTCTCAGCACCTTCACGAAATACGGCTAGAAAACTGAGAGCAAACATAGAAAGAAAAGATCCTGTTTTCGTGACAGTTTGCATCTGCGATTCCATAAAAGCATTCCATTTTTTAACAGAAGATTTGCTATGAAGCCAAATACCGATGAGAATCATCATTGCTACCGCAAAAATCCCGACTGCACCTTCGATGATTTCACGGTTAGTTCCTGAGGTGACTGCCGGAAAAGCAATCTGTAGGATATAGGCAATTAAAAGACTGGCCACTATTCCCGCAAATGCACCACCATAGACCCACTTGAGGCCCTTTCTCATCTTAGCAGCTTTCAAAGTTGTCACAAGCGCCATGACAATCAAGAGGGCTTCTACACCTTCTCGGAGCAAGATGAGCATGGCGTCAAATGCATTATAGGAAGCGCTAGTATCAATTTGAGATAGCTCTGCAATCAAGCTAGAAAGCTTTTCTTGATATTCACTATCCTTTCCCTTAACCATGATGACAGGACTTTCACTTTCAACCTTGGTATAAAGCGAAGGATTGGTTGTACTTACAGAACCCTCGATGGTGGGCCAAATAGTAATAAACTCCTTCATGGTTGCAGCAGCATCACTATCTTGACCAGCTTGAAATTGGGTCAAAGCCTTCTTTAAAAGTTCTATCCCATCCTTCAGGGTCAGATTCGAAGATGTCGTCGCAACTTCTGTACCTTCAACAAAGTTAGAAATGGCTTTTTTCAAATCATCAAAGGATGCCTGAATAGTATCAAAGTTCGTTGGTTCAGTCTCAATGCTACTACGCAGGAAGGAAATTGCTATTTCCACTTGCCCATAATGAGCTGTACTATGGTCGCGAACCACTGCTTCATTGATGGTCCAGGTTGAATTCATTTTTTTATAGGCTTCTCTTACTGCTTCCAGATCTTGAGAAGCAATTGCCTTGTCTAAGGCTTCAAAACGAGGTTCTAATCGTGAAACAAGTTTCTCTTTTTCTGCATCTAGGTCGACTGGATTTTGCTCTTTCTCAAATGTCAAAAGGGCTAAAGAAATCTGAGTTAACTGGTCTTCAGTAATATCACCAGCTAAGGCTAACTTTTCTTGAACTTGACGTCCTGCTTCAGAGTTAGAATTCTCGACTTTCTCGAAATCTTTGGTCATTTCATCGATTAGTTTTCTTGCCTGATTTTGTTTTCCTTCTTTAACAGCTTTAGTCGCATCAGTTATTTTCACAAAGTAGGGACTCAAATTTTCCTTAGCACCTACCGGAAAAATCAACAGAAAGAAACAAGCAAATAGGAGGATAATACCTTTAAGATTCCAATAATTTCTGCCCAATGTAACCTCCCTTCTCCACTCCACCAAAGCAGGCAAAAAGACCACTGCCTATATGGGTAACGTACTCATTCATTTTATCCGTAGCCCCTAGATTGGTCTGCACCTTAACAAAGCTATCTGGATCCTTTTGGAAGGAGATAAAGAGTAAACCAGTGTCAAACTGACCAGTCTTTTCATCTATGCCATCAGAATAAGAATAAGAGCGACGCAGGAGAGGTTTATCTACTTCTTTTGCTAAGCGAACATGAGAATCGTCAGGAAGAAGACTCAAGTCTACCTCATCAAATTCGTTTTTCTTACCAAAAGGAGCTCCACTTTCCTTATAGCGCCCAAAGGTATTTTCTTGCTCCTCCAGATTGGTTCGGTCCCAAGTATCAAGGAACATCTGGATGCGACGAACTGCCATGTAGGAACCATTTTCCATCCAATCCTTACTGTCAGCCCAAACAACCTGATCAAATTCTTTCTCAGTGGTAACATTAGCAGTCCCGTCTTTAAAACCAAATAGATTCCGAGGTGTTTCCATACGATTACCGATAGCCGCAAAACCAGATTGACTCCAACGAAGAGTAACGGCATTTCTTCCTTTTCGGATAAGGTTGCGTATGGCATGAAAGGCAACTTGCTCATCATCAGCACAAGCTTGGATAACTATATCTCCTCCCGTGTACTTTTCTCGTAATTGTTCCTTTGGAAATGGAGGTAAATCTCTAAAGAGTGTTGGACGTTTATTCTCTAGTTTCATCTTTTCTAGGAAGCTAGCCGAAACTCCGAAGGTCAGGGTTAAACGATGAGGATTAAGCCCAACTGTTTCTCCAGTATCACTTGGAGGTAAGAGGCTATTGTTACCATCTTTTTTAACCAATTCTCCTTCTACAAGTTTGGCACTATAATCCGTCCAATCTTTAAATAGCTGGATGATTTTCTCTTTGTCGGTTGTATGCAAATCTAAAACCACAAAATAAATGTTTTTCTGCATAACAGTTGTAATGCCAGCTTGGTGTTTGCCATAGAAGGCTATCTTTTCATCCCCGTACGAGATTTTCTCCTGACCATCAAGCTTAGGTGTGAAAAAAGCAGAAGCACCGGAGAGACCAAGTGCGAGACCAGCCCCTCCGATACCTGCTTTTTTTAGAAATTCTCGACGGTCCATTTTTTGTTCAAAAAATTTTTCGCCTTTGTTTGTCATATTACTTATTCTCCACCAAGAAATTTACCCATTTGTGATAATGGTTCACCAAGTTTTGTTACTGCTTCAGACAATTCTTTGGTATCTTCTTTCGTTAAGTCTGTATAGAGCTTATAGTGTTCCTTGTCCGTCATGTGTTTGTCTAACAAACTATTGACTGATTTGAAATCTTCCTCTAACTCCTTAACCAAGGCTGCATCTGATTTTTCAAGCAAGGGTTTAAAGAGTTGGAAAATCTTTTCAGCACCTTGGATATTTGCTCGGAAATCATACAAATCTGTATGAGAATAAATCTCCTCTTCGCCAGTAATCTTACTTGTCGCTACTTCATTTAGAAGATCGACAGCCCCAGTTAGCATAATCTTGTAATCAACATCTACAGTCGCAATCTTAGCCTTCAATTCCTTGATGTCATTTACCAGTTGGTCACCATAAGACTCAGTTCCTTTGGTTGTGTTTTCCTCCCAAAGAATGCGCTCGATACGGTGGAAACCAGACCAACCTTCTTCGGTCTTGTTTTCATCTAAGTAGTCTGCTAATCGAAAATCAATCTTCACATCAGATTCTCCAAAGCTCTCTGCAATCGGCTCTGAACGTTCATAAGACATACGGATTAAAGGGTAGGCCTTTTTAGCTTCTTCTAGCTTACCATCCTTCAATAGTTGAACAAAACCTTCTGTATCCGTCAATAGTTTATCAATCTGTTCTTCTACAAATGTTTTGTAGTCACTAGTTGCCTGATCCAATAGTTTTTGGTTATCTTCTGAAAATTTTGCAACCTGAGATGAATCACTTGTAGTTGACGATTGTTCAAAACGAACTGCACAAGCAGATAACAACAATGCCGAAGATAAAAGGATAAAACCAAGTTTTTTCATATAACGCTCCTATTAAATCATGGGAATCCCATTTTTTAAATTTATTATATCATAGTTTTTCTAATTATTCAATAAATTGTCAGAAAATTTAATGTTTGCTCCTTTAAAATTAGAATAGACTTTTCTAGTTAAAATTGTTAAAATAATAGGGAAAATAATAGAAAAGGAAGCTATATACCACCATGATGAATATGCAAAACATGATGCGTCAAGCTCAAAAACTTCAAAAACAAATGGAGCAAAGTCAGGCTGAACTTGCTGCTACAGAATTTGTTGGAACTTCTGCTCAAAACCTTGTAACTGCCACACTAACAGGAGACAAGAAAGTTACAAAAATTGATTTCAATCCAGCAGTTGTTGACCCAGAAGATATTGAAACTCTATCAGATATGACTGTTCAAGCAGTCAATGCTGCTCTTGAACAAATTGATGAAGCAACTAAAAAGAAACTAGGTGCTTTTGCTGGTAAATTACCATTCTAATAGCATAAAAAGAGGCTGATGTTCAATTCAGCCTCTTTTGTCTTACCTAGAAAGTAAATATTTCTGCTGCTTTCTTGAGAAGCAAGTCCGTATATTCAGGATCTTCCTGAGCGGTCTCAAGCTCTTTTTTAATTCTTTCTAGATCATCTGTTATCATACCATCAACTCCCAAGCGTAGGGACTTATCAAAGGATTCCGAACTATTGATTGTCCATACATAGAGTTTTTGTTTTGTATTCCAAAGCTTGGTTACAAAATATTCATCTAAGGTAGAATATTCCATGGTATAGCCTGTTGCATTCGTTCTTGGAAAAACGGAATTGTAGGGCAGAATGAAATAGACCGGAATTTCCTTATCATACTGAGTTACTTTTTCAATAACATGATAATCCAAAGATTGCATCTGATGCCCATAGACTTTGATCTTTGCCCCATATTGATCTAGAAAATGATCCATCATTTGAGCACTATCTTTTCGACTTGTTTTTATTTCGATCAGCAATTTCTGATGAAGGTCATTGGCACGATTTATATAATCATCAAAGCTAGATATTTTGGTCTGATAACCATTTTCATAAATATCTAATTGCTTCAACTCATCTAAAGTTAAGTCTTGCGGTGTTACATTTAATCCTGCTAAACTTTTTAGGTTAGCATCATGCATCATGACAAACTGACCATCCTTGGTTTCCTGCACATCCATCTCAACTAAATCTGGTTTTAACTGAGCTGTTTTTTCTAAGGATTCAACTGTATTTTGGACACCATTCCCATTAGAAACTCCTCTGTGAGAGATAACAAGTGGAGGATTGACTACAGGTGCTTCTAAATAAACATAACCCTCAATCGCAAAGAAGACACTGGCGCACCCCATTACACCCCATCTCATGATATGATCTTTCTTTCGTCTTGGCATAATATCCAACTCCTCACCAGTTAAAAAGGAGGTAAACTTAACCAAGAAGTAAGTCAAAGCCATATAGTGGATATTTTTAATCAATATATAGTTCGAAATAGCAAGAATTAAAGATTCTCGATGTGTAAGACCATCTGCTAAAGACTGGATCATCAATAGAGGAATTAAAGGTAAATAAAAGAAAAGATTTGTTTTGACAACAATGAGAAAGAGATGCCAAGCGTAAAACCAAAAATGATTTCTGGTTTTTTCTAAACTGTAAACCACTGCTTCCTTAACCGTCATCTTTTCAAAAAAAATTTTTGGCAAAACAAAAACCAACTTAACAGAAACGCATAGGAAGAGGATTGACAAAATGATAATACCAATCCACCACATCCAGTATTTGTCTTCCATGTAGGTCTGAATAAACTCAGGTATCACTATTTTATTAAAATAATAAATTTTAAAAATCTTCCTGATAAACGGAAAAATCATAGCAATATAAACGAAGATAAACAAGGCCTTGGAAAGAGTCAGACGTTTCATGAAGGCTATACTTTCACGAAAGACCTTGCGACTATACTCAATCAAGGTTCGTTTTTCATGATAGAGAAGATGTCGAGCCCCAATGAAGAGGAGACTAATTTGAAAATAAGCCACTAAAAGGTTAATGGCTATTAAGATTAAAAAACCAAAGCTTACTAAAGGCGCATGTTTTAAAATTTCAAAAATATTGTTATAGGAAATAAACAAATAGCCCGTCTGATTTAGTAAAAAACCAGCTATCAATGAGTTCAGGGGCAACCAAATATAATCTACCAGCATGAAGATTAGAAAAAATAGAAAGAGGATTTTATCCAGATTCAGGTAAATCTTTTTAAATCCCAATTTTTTAGGTTTTTCAGGTTTCATAAAACCTCCTAATCAAACAGCTGTGATAAATCTAAACCACCGAAAGGATTAGAGTTTAGACTACTCTTGGAGTCCAGTAAGATTCTACTTTCATCAGATTCTAGGAAAGCTTCATAAACACGCGCAGTCATTCGCGCATCCTCTAAACTGTTATGAGATTGGCCCTTGAATCCTAGAAATTTAGCCACAGTCTGTAACTTGAGATTGGCAATACCATGAAGATCAGAACTACGTCGCTCAAAAGCTTCATCATAGAGATCGACTAGATATTGGCTACTATAATCCAAACCATGTTCCAACAAAATCGGTAAATCACTCTTGGCTGCATTATAACCAACAAGGGGTAACTCACCCACAAAGTCTTGAAAATTCTTAAGAACTTCCTCCACCATCGGAGCATCTTTCAAGGTTTCAGAAGTGATACCCGTTAAACCATTGATAAAACTTTTCAATGGTACATCTGTATGAACATAAGAGTCAAAAGCTCCAATTTCTTCACCATCTTTAAAACGGACAGCAGATACCTGAATCAAGTGAGTTTTATCTTGGTGTTCATTAAATTCCAAATCAAATGAAATGTAATCTCTTAATTTTTCCATCTTATCCATTCCTTACTGTATGTGTAAAAAGAAACTAATTGGTTATACCTAGAAACCAAGCAGTTTTTTCTTATCCTCCAAATAAGCGAGCAAAGAAGCCTTTCTTCGTTGCTTGTACTTCTTGCTTAGCCTGATCCAACTCCAACTGAAGGTTTTCTTGGTCCTTCATGGCTTGTAGGGTTAACTGTTGTTGTTGATCCAATTGCTTATCTTTTTCTGCGATTTGACGGTCTTTGACACGCATCTGTTCATCTTTTTCAGCTAACTGTTTGTCTTTGGCTTTTAATTGCTCATAAAGACGGATGATTTCAGCGTTCTTTTCATCAACAAGAATCTCCATCAACTCACGTTGCTTCACATCATCACTAACAGGTTCATCTTCAAAAATAGTTTTTTTGTAGATTTCTTCAAGCTTAATCAAGCCACTGCGAGTTACCACGGTGACTCCTTTATCATTTTTAGTCGTATCTTCTTCAGGTAATTCCTTGACACGGTTATTGATTGCTTGGCGGGACAAGCCCAAGACCTCAGCAATCTCACTAACAGTCATCTCAATACTCATAATATCCTCTGAAAGTTTTCTAGCTTTTCTTTATTTAAATATTATCATAAGCAAGCAAAACTGTCAAATATCACCGTGTTTTCAACCCTTTTTCAAAACAATTTCTCTTCTAAACTAAATTGTCTTTCAGCTTTTTTAAACTAAACATTAGTTTACAATTTTGCCACCAGCTCTAATCAATTGAAAACCTTTCTTGGTTTATAAAGAGTATCCCGTTTCTCTAAAATGGCTAATAACTTATCACCTTCAAAACCAGCCAATTCCTTCTCGGTTTGTTCCAATTCAATAAAGCGACCAAAACGCACTTCTTCTGCCTGTTCTGGGGTCAAATAAACCTTAACCAAGTCACCTGTCCCAATCTCTAAGGGATGAAGAAAGTCTAACTCACCAGCTTGAACCTTTTCCTCAATTTCATTCAAGGTCAAAGCATTATCTAACTGCAAGCCCGCAGCGCTTGTTCGTGTTAAATGAGACATATGAGCTGCATAGCCAAGTTTTTCTCCCAAGTCAACTGACAAGGTCCGGATATAAGTCCCTTTGCTACATTTTACACGGAAGGTAAATCGAGCCAGATTATTTTCATAGAAAATGGAACTTGTTCGTTCGAAACTATAAATCGTCACCTGACGTTCTGGACGCTCGACTTCCTGACCAGCACGCGCATATTCATAAAGTTTGCGCCCATTGACCTTGACAGCGGAGTACATAGGAGGAACTTGTTTGATAGGTCCTGTAAGGCCAGAAATCGCTTGATCAACAAGCTTTTCATCTAAGGGAGACAATACTGGTGTCTCAGCAACCACCTCACCACTAGCATCCTCGGTTGTTGTAGAATATCCTAGAGTAATTTCACCCTCGTAAATCTTACCTTCGTCCTGCATAAACTCCACCATACGAGTCGCCTTCCCTACAGCAATGGGTAAAACGCCCACAACATCAGGGTCTAGAGTTCCTCCATGACCGATTTTCTTAGTTCCTAAAATCTTACGCAGTTTAAAAACCGCATCATGCGAGGTCATCCCCGCTTCTTTTTTTAAGTTGATAATACCGTTCATTTATTAACTTTCTAAAAATACTAAAACTCTCTTTTGGAAATCATTATTCTGTTCATAGAGCGCATGCCCACACCCTGGCAAAATAAGCAGTTGACTCCCTTTAATATGCTGTTGCAATCCAAGCGAACCATCTACGCCAAGAACATCATCTTTTTCTGCTCCAATGATTAACGTAGGGCAGTTGATTTTTTCCAAAAAAGCTAGACTATCATGTTTCAAACAAGATACAGCCTGAATATCAATACGTTGTTTATCTTTAATATGACCAAAGATTCCCATTATTCGATAAAGGTATTTAAATTCTCCAAAGGATTTAGTCGTGTAAGAGTGGCGAGCAATATCAATCATCAGATCTTTATAAATACCTGACTGACTCAGGTTTAGCCAGCAACTAATTCTCTCCCTACCTAGATTATTTAGTTTTGCAGTTGTAACAGCCAAAACTAGCTTTTCAACCTTTTCTGGGAAGTTTGCAGCTAGCCATTGAGCAATCATTCCACCTTGTGAAATCCCCATAACATAAGCGGCATCTAGGTTTAGTGTCTCCATTGCTTCTGCTACATCTGCTGCCATATCCCGTGTCGTATAGTTCTGCCTCAACTCATTGATTCGAGAAAAAACATAAATTTTGTAACGTTCGGCAAGTATACGGTATGTGATTGAAAAAGGCATAGCCATACCTTTAACCGTCTGTAATCCATCACCCAATCCTGGTATGATAACGAGAGACTTCTTTCCTTTACCAAAGGTCACATAATCCATAGTTTTTCCATTTATAGACAAGGTTTTGCTCTTTGCTGAGTACAAAAACTATTCCCCCCTCAACGCTTCAAACTTAGCCTTCATGGTTGGATTTTTGCGAGTCAATTTTTTAACCGAAACATCATCCAGCTTGTTATTAGCTAGTCGGAGTTGGTTTTCTGATGTTGTTAGGAATTTCTTGACCTCTTCCATACGCTTAATGGCTTTATCAATCTCATCGATGGCCTTGCCGAAGTTGACAGAAGCTGAATTGTAATTCTTTGCAAAGGCAACCTTGAAGGCATCCAAGTCTTCCTCAAAATGCGTAATGTCAATATTTTGCTCGCGAACCAAAGCCAATTCCTGCTTGTATTTGAGAGAATTCAGTGCAGCATTGCGCAAGAGACCAATCAACTGAATAAAGAACTGGGGACGAATGACATACATCTTCTCATACTCGTGGCTAACATCGACAATCCCTGTATTGAAGTAGTCGTTATCAGCCTCAAGCATACTTACCAAAACTGCATACTCACAGTTCTTCTCACGACGATCCTTGTCCAATTCCTTGTAAAAATCCGCATTCTTATGCTTCTTCTCAGTACCATCAGCTTCATTTTTCATCTCAAACATGATGGAAATGAATTCTAGTCCATTTTCATCAAAATCACGGAAGATAAAATCGCCCTTAGAACCACGTGCTGAAACCTTATTGTCCTTCTCAAAGTAGGCATTTGGAAAGGCAAAACTACGGACCTTGTTAAACTCACTTTCTGCATAGTGTTCCAAACTTTCACCGATTGCCTTGGTTGATTGTTGGGCCTTGAAATTCTTGTAAAATTCAACCTGCTCACTAGCTGCCTTGAGCTGGGCTTCGTAGTTTTGTTTCACCGAAGCAAGAGAAAGTTCGTTTTCTTTTTCTTGTAAAAGGAGCTGATTTTTGACCTGATCGCGTTCTTTTTCAAGATCAGAAAGAGTTTTTTGTAGTTGATTTTCATGCTCCAAGCGCAGGGTAGCCAATTGATTTTCGAGAGCTTGGACTTCTTTTTCTTTCTCTAGCAAGCTTTGACTAGCACTTTGCTCTACCTCTTTCTTAGCCAATTCTTTTTCTGTATCAAAGTTGTTAATTTGACTTTGAAGCTGGGCAATTTCTTGATCTTTTTGAGCCAGTTTTGCCTGTTGTTCATTTAAGGCTTTTTGTTCCACCAATGTCAATTCTTGCTTGATTCGCTCATGCAATTCCTTATCAAACTCTACAGTTCGAACTTGAGAAAGTAGTTCTGCATATTGGCTTTCATTAACTGTAAATACTTCGCCACAATTGGGACATTTAATCTCGTTCATGTTATTCCTCTATATTTATCTATTCTACATTCATTATAGCATGGATAAACAAAAAGAAAAAGTTGGAATGAATCCAACTTTTAATCTACGTATGTATCTTCGTTTTTGTTTAAGAAGGCGTAAGGTAATCCCATCAGTAGACCACCACCAATAAAGTTACCAATGAAGGTTACACCCCAGTGACGAAGAATATTTCCAATACCGAAGTTTGCGATTGAATCAGCAGCAACACTGAATTTCACGATAGCAAATGATGCAAAGTTTGCGGCGATGTGTTCATTTGTTAAGAATACAAACATGTAAATAGCTGAAAGAACCAACCAAAGTTTAGCACCACCATCTTTTACTAAAACAAATGAAAGAATTGCGATATTTACAAAGACATTAGCCAAGATAGCTTCAAGCAAGACTAGTTCATTTGAACGGCCCAACTTCATTTCCACAACTCCAGAAATAAAGCTATCATGTGTTAGGTTTGCATAAGCTGCTGAATGGGCGAATCCCCAACCTGCTATAAGAGCACCGACTAAGTTGAAGAAAGTACAGTATAGAAGAATTTCAGCTGTTTTTCTCCAGCTAATCTTTTTCAAAAAGCTACCAGCTGTCAAGAACATCATGTTAGATGTTACCAATTCAGCATTCAAGAAGACAATGTAAGCCAATCCCCAAGCGAAAACAAATGGGAAGAGGAAACGTCCACTACCAGGAGCAATCTTATTAATCAAGTCAGCTCCAACTGCACCAGCTGCTGTACTAAATGTTAAGAATGCACCAGCAAACATTGAACGGATAGCATACTTGAATTTACTTTGACTGTAAAGACTTTCCTTTTTCTTACAAGCAAACTCAATTTTTGAGATAAATTCTGAAGAAACCATATAAACTCCTAAAACTTTTATTTGTGAATATTATAACATAAAATCGAAGTTATGGGAAGGCTTTCTTAATTCTATTTACAATATTTTTATCATTTTTAGCAATCGTTTCCATTTGCTTTGTATCAGCATATTTAATGTTTTCAACTCTTTATTTTCAAATTCTCTACTCTATATATTTACTATATGTTTTTATTTTGTTCTATATGAATGTACAAAAGAGTCTCTTTAGTTTTCAGCTAAAATCCATGCACTAATAATTTGTTTGAATTTATAGACAGAGAAAATAACGTTTTTATCAAAAGCTTCTTTGGACAAAAAAATCGAGGTCTGGATTTTTAGTCCCGACCTCCTCTATTATTGATTTTCATTTTATTTAGTAAAAGCTAAGTGCTAATCAACATAAGTCTCTTCATTTTTATTAAGATAAGCGTATGGTAAACCTATCAAGAATCCTCCACCAATCAAGTTAGCAATGAAGGTAACACTCCAATGACGGAGGATATTTGGAATATCAAAATTAGCAATTTGATCAGCTACAATACTAAATTTAATAATACTAAAAGACGAAAAATTGGCTGCAATATGCTCGTTAGATAAGAAGACAAACATAGAAATAGCTGACAAGATAATCCAGAGTTTGGCATTGCTATCCTTAACCAAAATTGAAGATAGAATGGCAATATTTACGAACATATTTGCCAAAATCCCTTCCAACAAGACCAACTCACTAGGTCGTGCCAACTTCTTGGCTACAATCTTTGGAAGATAACTATCGTGTGTCAGGTGTGAAAAAGCCGATGAATTAGCAAAGCACCAACCTGCTAACAGAGCGCCAACTAAGTTGAAAAAGGCACAATAGAGTAAAATGATAAAGGCTTTTTTCCAATCAATCTTCTTCAAAAATGTTCCAGCTGTCAAGTACATCATATTTGAGGTAACCAACTCGGCATTCAAGAAAACGATATAGGCAAGTCCCCATGCAAATACAAAGGGAAATAGGAAATAACCAGCACTTGGAACAATGCTATTGAGTAGATCTGCACCAATCGCACCTGCAGCGGTGCTAAAGGTTAAAAAGGCACCTGCAAACATTGAACGTATAGCATATTTAAACTTACTCTGATCAAAAAGACTTTCTTTCTTATGACAATAATAATCTATCTTCGAAATAAATTCTGACGAACTCATATAAACTCCTTAAAATATCATTGTTAATATTATAACATAAAATATTTTAAGAGGAAATAAATTTATGCCCTTTAGATTTGAATGTTTTTAGTGCTAGCAAAAGCTTCAATTTCTTCTGTCGACATCCCTACTATCTCTGAAACCCACAAGCCCACAATATCTGACAAAATAGAATCACAAACATATTCATCCTCCCCATGACTATATTTGCAAGTGAATAGAGGAGTTCTTATAGCTGATTGATAAAATTTTAAGGCTAACTCTTGCAGTTTTTCTGGATCAAATTCAAGTCCCAACTCTTGTGCAAGTCCAGTTCTCACTTTATCCCAATCTTCACCTTTTGACTGATAATTTTCTCGTGCTTTGTCGATAAATCCCTGACTGAATTTTTCCAACAAATGCTTGTTTTGATAGAGCAAACGACAGGAAAAGTCTGAGATAGAACCAGCATGAAGTAAGAAGGTAAGCAGGTCATCAAGGCTTTCTGCCACTCTCCCAACTTGGCCTTCACTCCCTATAAAGCCGATACTCTCATCCTCAAGAATTACATATTCTCCCCCACTACCGTCTTTAGCAAAGGCTATGGGCGAAAGAGAATAAACTTCATTGTTCTGAGAAAATTCAACCTCTTTTAACTGGTCATAAAAGAGAATATCGCATTCTTGCATCAATAAAATTCTCAGTTGATTATCTTCTCTTATTACTTGTAGTTGAAGCATATTAGCTACTCTCCTGGCTTTGACAATTGTCACAAGTGACAACAATTCAATTTTAGCAATCGACTCTTAATAATAATAGATTTTAATATGGCACTTCTTGGCCACATTGGCAAGATTTTTCACTAACTCCTCGTTTCTTTTGCTTTTTCCAAAATGAAAAGTAAAAGATTTTCCATCTTTCCTTGTAAAGTACAGATGATACCTGTCCCCATTCATTCTTCTCCCTCGAACGTAATCAATATCAATCTGTCTAATTTCAGCTAGAGGAACAATCCTTTTTCTAAAAAGAATAATCGTGTGAATGTATAATCTTCCCTTTGCAATATGAAAAGGATCCAACATACTCCCACCACTTTTTAAGGATGTCTTAACTCTTTGGAAAAAAAGATAGAAATAAAATAGTGCTAAAAAAATTAACAAAAATCTAATGACCTGATTTTTCCAAAGGACTTCAAAAACTGAAATACGATAACTATACATATTAAAATAATCCCTTTTTTCTTTATTATACCACTTTTGTTGAGAGTCTGGGGCTATAGAAAAATAAGAAAAAGACTGAACAAAGTTCAGCCCCTTTTACGAATGGTTGATAAGATATCTTTATCTAGTCAAATCAAGTCGTTTACCGATTTTTCCGATAAGAATAGCACCAACAATGAGTGAAGCGAATTCTCCGATAGCAGTTGTAAACCAAGTTAAGAAGAAAGGTGCTTCTGCTACGATGTTCAATTCAGTAGCAATGGTGATCATTGAAATCGAAAAAAGAATTGAAAAGAAGAAATGATCTTTACGAATCAATCCATTAAAAAGATAGTCTTTACTATATTTGCTAAACAACCATACGCCTAAACTTAGGAAGACAAGCGTAGAGCCCCCACCAACTGCGACGTCGATGATTCCAAAACTGAAGAAATTTGCAATCATACATCCAAGAGTAACACCGATAATGTACTTAGGATTGTAAAAGGCAAGGAAATTCATCATTTCAGAAATACGGAACTGATAAGCACCGTAACTGATAGCATTAAGGGGTGGTGTGATTGTCAAAACCACATAAATGGCTGCGACAATGGCAATATCTGCCAAATCACGGACAGTTAGTTTTTTCATGTTTTCTCCTTTAGCGATTAACCCGCGTAAAATATGCTTGGTGAAAGAAGCTAAGCACCAAGGGTTGAGCAAGTCAACCTTTCAAGTATAGCACATTTATGTCCTTTATGCTATACTGTTTTTATGAAAAGATACATAAAAAAATTTTTCGACAATGAAATCCTCTCCTACTTATTTTTTGGAGTTGCAACTACACTTGTTTCTATCATTGTTCGTATCACTATTTTTTACTTTTTCCAACAAGAATTATGGGCGACTGCTCTGGGAAATATAGCTGGAATTTTGTTTGCTTTTTTCACCAATGATACCATTGTTTTTAAACAAAAACGAAAAAATTGGTTCAAGCGTCTGATAAAATTTACGACCGCAAGATTCATTACCTTCCTCTTAGACCTGCTTCTAACCTTTATTTTTGTGACGAGTTTCCCCCATATTATCGGTCAGTTTGTAGGTGATAATCTCAATACTATCAATACAATTGAGACTATTTTTGCACAAGTTACTATCATAGTCCTCAATTACATCTTCAGTAAAGTTTTTGTTTTTAAAAAACACTAAGCATATTTCTTGCATTCAACAGATGATTAAGTTATAATTTGGATTGTAAAAATTTCGAAAGGAAAAAGAAAATGTTAAAAGATCTTAAAGAATTTTTACTCCGCGGTAACGTTGTAGACCTTGCTGTCGGTGTGATCATCGCTTCTGCTTTTGGTGCTATCGTTACTTCATTTGTTAATGATATCATCACTCCACTCCTATTGAACCCAGCCTTGGAAGCTGCGAAAGTACAAAACATCGCTGAGCTTGCATGGAATGGTGTTACATATGGTAAATTCTTGAGTGCTGTTATCAACTTCCTTGTAGTTGGTACTGTTCTATTCTTTGTGATTAAAGCTATGGAAAAAGCTCAAAGCCTTACTAAAAAAGAAGAGGTTGTTGAAGAAGCACCTGCTGGTCCAACTGAGTTGGAAGTTCTTCAAGAAATCAAAGCTCTTCTTGAGAAAAAATAATCATATAGAGGATTCGGTTCAATACTGAATCCTTTTTTATTCTCCTTTTACTGAGCTTAGAAAAAACTTGAGTTCAGCTCTCTTTTTTGATATAATAATTAAAGTTTCCACCCTTAGTGTAATGGATATCACGTAAGATTCCGGTTCTTGAGATGGGGGTTCGATTCCCTCAGGGTGGATTGATGAAAACAAAAAAAGCAACGGCGCCGTTGCTTTTTTTCTGTGTTACCCTTGTCTTTGAATATAGAACATTGACATCAAAGAAAGAATAATAACACCAAGTCCGATGATTAAAAAGGAACCCAAATGAACGCTTGGTAGAAAGGTCATTAACCCTTTCGCAATGGGCATAAAGAGAATCGCCAGTGTAAAAATGGTACTCAATACCCTCCCCAGATAGTCTCCATCAACCTTGGTCTGTACCTGAGTAAAGAAGTGAATATTAAAAATTGTCATAAATAATTCACAAACTAGGTTTCCTGAAAAAGTAAGAAAATTAGGCAGTGGTAAGCCCATCATGAAAACTCCTACTCCTGTGAGGATCAATAAGAACAAAAGTGTATTCATGCTCGATTTAAATTTATTTGCAATCAATGCTCCGATGATTGAGCCAATTGCACCCATGGTTAAGATAGTTGCATAGGCTCCGTCTACACCATAAAGTTTATTTGAAAAAGGGAGCAAAAACTCAAAAGCTGCAAAAAAGAAATTCACACTGGAAGCCACTAACAAGAGAAAGAAAATTTCTTTTTGATGCCTGATATAGTGCAAGCCATCTTTGATATCCGCAAAAATATCTTTCCCGGTGAAACTCTTCTGCTCTTGAACCTTTGGTTCTTCTTTTGGAAGTAAAGCAACTAGTGCAAAAGCAATGAAAAAAGTCAGAGCATCTAGTAAGAGCGTCATATGAAGACTTGCAAATTGTAAAACAAGGAAAGAAAGCACAGGAGAGCTAACAGCTACCACCTGCAAAACTAACTCTAAGCGTGAATTGTAGGTCACTATCTCGTCTTTTTCTACTACTTCTGTGATAATAGCTTTATTGGCAGTGCGAGAAAATGCAAAGGCAACTGCCTGAACAATATTAGCAAAAATCAAAGCGCCAATCATCCAGCTGTCGTTCCTTATAAAAGAAATAGCCAGACAAAGAATTCCACAAACCAAGTCGGTCGTCATCAAAATCTTGCGACGAGAAAATCGGTCTGATATAACTCCACCAAAAGGATTAACTAGAATGGATGTGACGAGTTCAGAGATCTGATAAATTCCTAGAACGGTCTGTCCTATCGTTCCCATTGATGCCAACCAAACACTGTTTCCATAATCATAGAGCATATTTCCTATCTTGTTTATAGCTCCACGACTAATTAACTGTACTGCGTATCGATTCATAAAAACTCCTCTCAAATTTTGAAACTATTGTATCAAAACTTGAAGGAGTTTCTCATTTTTCCCATATTTGGGAAAATTAATCTTTGACAAATTTCTCGTAGTGTTCCTGATAGTAGGCTACTTGCTCTGGAAGACCTAGTAGGTCAAAAATACGCATGGCCTCTTTCATCTGCTTATAGCCTTCTTTACACTGTCCTTTTTGGTACAAGGAAAAGCCTTTTAGATAATGGAAAATATTACGCTCATACAGTTTGATCCCTTTACCAATAATCTTCTCTGTATAAGTCTCAAAATAGCTTGCATTTTCAAAAGAAAGATGCTCTAAACAATGCTGGTAACAATTAAGGGCTAAAATCAAGACCAGTTTTCGATGGCGTCCAATTTCTTTGTAGAAATCCTCCCTCTCCATCACTTCTCTACCAAGTCGAGCAACATAGTCCACATCATAAAAGCTATAGAGATTGCCAAAGAGGATCAACTCATACATGGTCCATTCATCTGTTTGGAAAAGATAATCTGCCACCTTATCCAGATCACCTTGCTTCATAGTGAAGCTAGCATCTCTTTGACAAATCAGACCTTGTAACAAAATCCAGTTCAGCTCAAAATAGAGGGGATTAGTTGAACTCTTAGCTTTTTCAAGTTGTTCTCTTTGAAGCTTTTGAAAACCTGCAATATCATTTGAGTAGTAAAGTGGAATAATCTGAGCCATCAAGCTGACATGCTCATGATGTTGAAAATTTCTGGCCTTATCCATAAAATTTTCAATCGTCACGTGAATATTATCTAATATTTCAAAGAAACGTGAAGCAGCCAGATCAGACTCCCCTAATTCAAAGCGAGATAATTGGGAGGTCGAACAGGCCTCTCCTGCAGCTTCTTTTAGAGAGTAATTTTTACTGATTCGAAATTCACGAAAGACTTTTCCAAGATGTTCCATCTTACACCTGCTCCGATAATTCTTCCCATTCAAGCATAGCTTCTTCCTGACGATAGCTAATTTTATCCAGTTCTGCTTGTAATTGCATGAGTTCATCTGCATCATTGGTGGTATGCATTTGTTCAGAGATAGCTTGGGCTTGAGTTTCCAGTTCTTCGATTTCTGCCTCTAGGTTTTCGATTTGTCTCATCAATTTACGCAGTTCTTTTTGACTCTCCTTTTGAGCTTGGTAGTCATTAACTGGAGAAGCCTCTTTTTCTTGGTTATATGCTGCCACTTCTTCCGCTTGGCTAGCTATTAGCTCTGCTTTTTTATCAACATAATAGTCATAATCACCTAGATAAAGCGTTGATCCACTCTCAGATAATTCCAGTACATGAGTAGCTACACGGTTGATGAAATAACGGTCATGGCTGACAAATAGAAGAGTCCCATCAAAGTCAATCAGGGCATTTTCCAGAACTTCCTTGCTATCAATGTCCAAGTGGTTGGTCGGCTCGTCGAGGATCAAGAAGTTATTGTTTTCCATGGAAAGTTTAGCTAGGAGCAATCGAGCTTTCTCTCCACCTGACAGCATGCCAACTGATTTCTTAACATCGTCACCTGAGAAAAGGAAGGCACCTAGGCGATTACGAATTTCTAGTTCAGGAGTCAGCTTGAAATCATTCCAGAGTTCATCTAAGACTGTATTACTCGGTGTTAGTTTGCTCTGAGTCTGGTCATAGTAACCAACCTCAACATTAGCACCAAATCGCTTTTCACCCTTAATAAAGGGAATCTGGCCCACAATGGATTTAATAAAGGTTGACTTACCAATACCGTTAGGACCAACAATGGCAATAGCATTCATCTTACGAAGATCAAGGTTGATGGGTTCTGATAAGATTTCACCATCATAGCCAATAGCAGCATTCTTGACCGTTAAAACGACATTACCAGATACTTTATCAGAATGGAAGGTCATATTAGCTGATTTTTTACCAGCTTCAGGCTTATCTATACGCTCCATCTTTTCCAGTTGTTTACGTCTAGATTGAGCTCGTTTGGTTGTTGATGCTCGAACAAGATTTCGGTTAACAAAGTCTTCTAAGGCAGCAATTTCCTTCTGTTGCTTTTCGTAGTTTTTAGCTTCAGTTGCGAGCTTCTGCTCCTTTTGCTCCACAAAACTTGAGTAGTTTCCTACATATCTATCTAAAGAATGTTTGGTTAAGTCGAGTGTTATGGTCGCAACCTTATCGAGGAAATAACGGTCATGGCTGACGATAATCAAGGCACCACTGTAGTTGACCAAATAGTTTTCTAACCAGGCAATGGTTTCAATATCTAGGTGGTTAGTCGGCTCGTCCAAGACCAAGAGATTAGGCTTTTCAAGGAGCATTTTGGCAAGGGCTAAACGGGTATTTTGACCACCGGAAAGCTCAGCGATTCGCATCTGCCACATGGACTCGTCAAACTTGAATCCATTTAAAATAGAGCGAATATCGGCTTCATAGGTAAATCCTCCAGCCTGACGGAAATTTTCTGATAGGCGATCATAGTCAGACATAAGTTTGTCTAATTCTACCCCAGTTTTTTCCCCCATTTCCAACTCCATCTGTCGAAGTTGTCTTTCAATACAACGCAAGTCATCAAATACATGTAGCATTTCATCGTAAATTGTATTTTCAGACTCAAAGCGACTATCCTGTGCTAGATAAGAGAGGGAAATATCTTTTTTCTTATTGATTTCACCAGTGGTTGGCTCCTCTTCTCCAACCAATATCTTGAGTAATGTAGATTTTCCTGCACCATTTTTCCCAACGAGGGCAATGCGGTCTCTTTCATCTACTTGTAGGTTTATATTATCAAAAAGAACCTCTCCAGCAAAAGAACGTTCAATTTTATTAGCTTGTAAAATAATCATACAGTTAGTATAGCATGTTTCGGTAAGCCGTTCAAGACTTGTGGTTTAGGTATATTTCATAACTTTTTCAGAAACTTATGCTAACGTTTTACTAAAACTTCAAATCGTGGTATAATGAAGGCGATTAGATTATATATTAAAGGAGATTTTCTATGGCTTACCAAGAAAACTACCAAAAATGGGTTGATTTCGCAGAACTTCCAGACTATCTTCGTCATGATTTGGAAAATATGGACGAAAAAACTAAGGAAGACGCATTCTATACAAATCTTGAGTTTGGTACTGCAGGTATGCGTGGATTGATTGGTGCTGGAACTAACCGCATTAATATCTACGTTGTTCGTCAAGCAACTGAAGGTTTGGCTCGTTTGATTGAGTCAAAAGGTGGAAATGAAAAAGAACGTGGTGTAGCCATCGCTTATGATAGCCGTCACTTCTCTCCAGAATTTGCCTTTGAATCTGCAGCAGTTCTTGCTAAACACGGCATCAAATCTTACGTATTTGAAAGCCTTCGTCCAACTCCAGAACTTTCATTTGCCGTTCGTCACCTCAACTGTTTCGCAGGTATCATGATCACAGCTAGCCATAACCCTGCTCCATTTAACGGTTACAAGGTTTACGGTGAAGACGGTGGACAAATGCCTCCACACGACGCGGACGCTTTGACTACTTATATCCGTGCAATCGAAAATCCATTTGCAGTTGAAGTTGCTGATGTGGAAGCTGAAAAAGCTTCTGGCTTGATTGAAGTTATCGGCGAAACTGTTGACGTAGAATACCTTAAAGAGGTTAAGGACGTAAACATCAACCCAGCCTTGATTGAAGAATTTGGTAAGGACATGAAGATTGTCTACACTCCACTTCATGGTACTGGTGAAATGTTGGCTCGTCGTGCCCTTGCTCAAGCAGGATTTGACTCTGTTCAAGTCGTTGAAGCACAAGCAACTGCTGACCCAGACTTCTCAACTGTAAAATCTCCAAACCCAGAAAGTCAAGCAGCCTTTGCCCTTGCTGAAGAACTTGGTCGTCAAGTTGGTGCAGATGTTCTTGTAGCAACTGACCCTGACGCTGACCGTGTTGGTGTTGAAGTTCTTCAAAAAGATGGTAGCTACCTCAACCTTTCAGGTAACCAAATCGGTGCCATCATGGCCAAATACATTTTGGAAGCCCACAAAAACGCTGGAACTCTTCCAGAAAACGCGGCTCTTTGCAAATCTATCGTATCAACTGACTTGGTAACGAAGATTGCTGAAAGCTACGGCGCAACTATGTTCAACGTCTTGACTGGTTTCAAATTTATCGCTGAAAAAATCCAAGAATTCGAAGAAAAACACAATCACACTTACATGATGGGATTTGAAGAAAGCTTCGGTTACTTGATTAAACCATTTGTACGTGATAAAGACGCTATCCAAGCCGTTCTTGTCGTTGCTGAACTTGCAGCCTACTACCGTTCACGTGGTTTAACACTTGCAGATGGTATCGAAGAAATCTACAAAGAGTACGGCTACTATGCTGAAAAGACAATCTCTGTTACTCTTTCTGGTGTTGACGGTGCTGAGCAAATCAAAGCAATTATGGCTAAATTCCGTGAAAACGGTCCAAAAGAATGGAACGCAACAGAAATCACTTTCTTAGAAGACTTCAAAGCACAAACTTCTACTGCCGCTGATGGCACTGTAACAGCCTTGACTACTCCCCCAAGTGATGTATTGAAATACACTCTTGCAGATGGTTCATGGATTGCAGTTCGTCCTTCAGGTACTGAACCAAAAATCAAATTCTACATTGCAGTTGTTGGTGAAAGCAACGAAGATTCACAAACTAAGATTGCTAACATCGAAGCTGAAATCAATGCTTTTGTAAAATAAAGCAACTATCTAAAGGTCGGGAAAAATCCTGACCTTTATTTTTGATGATAAAGTAAAAGCTGACTGTAATTCATGTCTTCTTCTAGTTCTTTTGAGCAAAACTTCAGTTTCTATGTCTTTAAAGACACAGGGATATCGGACTAGAAAATCAGACTTAGTTTACTGATTTCTGCCCCACCATCTATTTCCGTATCAAAACTGAGCAATTTTAGCATTTTTATGGCATACTAGTTTTATCAAAAAAAGCGAGGTATTCTGATGGAACAATTTTTAGAAAACATCAAAGATCTTGAAGTGACAACAGTTGCGCGTGCTCAAGAAGCGCTCGACAAGCAAGAAACAGCAACTTTCTTTATCGGCCGCAAAACTTGCCCTTACTGCCGTAAATTTGCAGGTACATTGGCAGGTGTCGTAGCTGAAACAAATGCACATATCTACTTCATCAATAGTGAAGAACCAAGCCAACTTGAAGCTTTACAAGACTTCCGCTCACGCTACGAAATCCCAACTGTACCAGGATTCGTTCATGTTGAAAATGGACAAATCAATGTCCGTTGCGACTCTTCAATGTCAGCTCAAGAAATCAAAGAATTTGCTGGGTTGTAAAATAGTATATAAAAAAGAAGGCATAGGCCTTCTTTTTTATATATCTGTCAATGGTGTTGCGGTGTCTGGTGAAGTATCGTAAACTTGAAAGTCTACTCCTACTCCTAGATCTGCTTGAGCTAGCTGATTGACCATGGTCATGTGAGCTAGCTCCTTGATATTATTCTCCTTAGACAAATGGCCTAGGTAAATCTTCTTGGTACGATTACCTAGTGTTCGAATCATAGCATCTGCTCCATCCTCATTTGAGAGGTGGCCAAGGTCAGACAGGATACGTTGTTTGAGTCGCCATGCGTAGGATCCTGCTCGTAGGATTTCAACATCATGATTAGACTCAATCAAGTAGCCATCGGCATTCTCGACAATGCCAGCCATACGATCACTAACATAGCCTGTATCCGTCAGCATGACAAAGCTCTTGTCGTCCTTCATAAAACGATAAAACTGGGGCGCAACTGCATCATGACTCACACCAAAGCTCTCAATATCGATATCACCAAAGGTTTTGGTTTTCCCCATCTCAAAAATATGCTTTTGCGACGAGTCAACCTTACCAAGATACTTACTATTTTCCATAGCCTGCCAAGTTTTCTCATTGGCGTAAAGATCCATGCCGTACTTACGAGCCAGGACGCCCACACCGTGGATATGGTCAGAATGCTCATGCGTTATCAAGATAGCATCCAAATCCTCTGGTTTACGATTGATTTCACTCAATAGGCTTGTAATTTTTTTGCCAGATAGTCCCGCATCTACTAAAATTTTCTTTTTTGGTGTTTCCAAGTAAAATGAATTTCCACTGGAACCCGATGCTAAAATACTGTATTTAAAACCGATATCACTCATTCTAGTCTTCTAGTTCATCCTCCCAAATCTCTTCTTTCACAGCATCTTTATCGTATGGAAGTACGATGGTAAAAGTAGAGCCCTTGCCATATTCACTCTTGGCCCAGATAAAGCCCTTATGTTGCTTGATGATTTCCTTAGCAATAGCCAATCCTAATCCTGTTCCACCCTGAGCACGACTTCTTGCTCTGTCTACTCGATAGAAACGGTCAAAAATCTTCGGCAAATCTTGCTTTGGAATCCCTAGACCTTGGTCGGAGATAGACAAAATCATCTGATCATCTGTAGTTTTCATGCTTACAGTGATTTTTCCACCATCTGGTGAATATTTGATGGCGTTATTTAGAATATTATCAATCACCTGGGTCATCTTATCCGTATCAATCTCAATCCACACGGAGTTAATCGGATAATCTCTCACCAACTCGTATTTCTTCTCATCATCCTGATTTCTCATCTTATCAAAACGATTGAGAATAAAAGTGATAAAGGCAGTAAAGTTAATCAACTCAACATCTAAGTGACTGGACTCATTGTCAATCCGTGAGAGGTGCAAGAGGTCTGTCACCATCCGCATCATACGGTTGGTTTCATCAAGAGACACCTTGATAAAATCTGGAGCAACTGGTTCTGTTAGGGCTCCTTCATCCAAGGCTTCAAGGTAGGATTTTACACTTGTCAAAGGTGTACGCAATTCATGACTAACATTCGAAACGAAAAGCCTTCTCTCACGCTCTTCTTTCTCTTGTTCAGTCGTATCATGTAATACTGCTACTAGACCAGAGATAAAACCAGACTCTCTACGAATCAAGGCAAAACGCACGCGCAAACTAATATACTCGCCATTAAGATTCTGCGAATAAATCATCAACTCAGGACTTTGGGTAATGAGGTCTCTCAGTTCATACTCTTCTTCAATTTTGAGCAACTCTAGGATATTTTGATTAAGAGCATCATCACTTTCAATGCCTAGTTGTCTCTTGGCCATATCATTGATCATGGTGATCTGGCCACGACGATTGGTCGCAAGTACTCCGTCTGTCATATAGGCTAGGATACTATGCAACCTCTTACTCTCTTGTTCCAGATTTTCCTGAGTCAGACGGATTACTTCTGACAAATCATTAAGATTGTTTGTGATATTAGTAATCTCTGAACTTCCCTGCATATCCAAAACCTGAGAATAATCACCAGCAATCAAATCCTTGACCTTTTGATTTAGCTGTCTAAGGCGAATATTATCGCGACGACTTTCCAGTAAGAGAAAAGTCACCAGCATAATAAAGCCTATTAGGATGAGGATAAAGATAAAGTCACTCGTCAAAATTGTTTGTTTAATTACTTCAATCATTATTTCTCATGTAATATCCCACTCCACGACGAGTTAGGATGTATTCAGGTCTACTTGGTGTATCTTCAATTTTCTCACGCAAGCGTCTAATGGTTACGTCTACTGTACGGACATCCCCAAAGTAGTCATAACCCCAAACAGTTTCAAGGAGGTGCTCACGGGTGATCACTTGACCAATATGTGACGCTAGGTGATACAAGAGCTCAAACTCACGGTGAGTCAACTCTAACTCCTCTCCGTATTTCTTAGCGACATAAGCATCTGGGAGGATCTCCAAGTCACCGATTTGCAGACTTTGTAGTTTTGTTTCAGGCTCTTGGTTATCGGCAGAAGCTAGCTCCGTACGGCGAAGTAAGGCCTTAACACGTGCTTGGAGTTCACGATTTGAAAACGGCTTAGTTACATAGTCATCCGCCCCAAGTTCAAGACCGATAACCTTATCAAACTCGCTATCTTTAGCTGAAAGCATGATAATAGGGACACTGCTTGTCTTGCGAATGGTTTTAGCAACTTCAAGTCCATCAATCTCAGGAAGCATCAAATCCAAGATAATAATATCTGGTTGCTCGGCTTCAAATTGTTCAAGTGCTTCACGACCATTAAAAGCAGTTACAACTTCATAACCTTCCTTGGTCATATTGAATTTAATAATATCTGAGATGGGTTTTTCATCATCTACAATAAGTATTTTTTTCATTTAGTCACCTTTTTCCTTATCTCATTATACCAAAAAAATGTAAAGAAGACACGAAAGACCGACGCTAGTGGCTTCTTTTCAAATAGGCTTGCCAGATTTTTTGCTGGGGTTTGGCTAAAGGATAATTGATAAATTCTTCTGGACTTAACCAAAGAACTTCTCTATCAACATATTCCTGTGTCTTAATAACTTGTCCTGCAATTATCTGGATATGCCATTTACGATGGCTAAAAACATGCTTAACCTCTTCAAAACGTAGATCTTGCCAATCAACTTCAAGATCATAGTCCTGTTCAAAACTCTCCTGTGGAGATGGTCCCAGTTCTAGAATTGGCTCCGCTACTTGACTAAAAAGGTCCAGGTCCTGAGTCTGGTCTGAGAATTCATCAACTTCAATCAAGGGAAAATGCCAAAAACCAGCCAAGAGTTTTTCACTCTCATTCTTCTCTAATAGAAACTTCCCCTGACTATTTTGCACTACAAGAGCCTTTAGATAAATAGGGATTGGCTTTTTCTTAGGAGCCTTGATAGGATAGCGATCCATGGTCCCATGTTGATAAGCAGCACTGAAGTCCTTAACAGGACTCTCCTCCGGTCTTGGATTGACAGGAGCCTCAATATCTGAACCTAAATCCATTAAAGCCTGATTGAAATCACCTGGACGATCAGGATCTATCAGAACTTCCATCATTGCTTGAAATATTTTTCGATTGCTAGGATTTCCAATATCATGATTGACTTCAAATAAACGTGCCAAAACACGCATGACATTGCCATCTACTGCAGGCTGCGGAAGGTTAAAGGCAATACTAGAAATTGCACCAGCTGTATAAGGACCAATCCCTTTTAAGCTTGAAATACCTTCATAAGTTGACGGAAACTTGCCTTCAAATTCACTCATAATCTGTTGAGCGGCTGTTTGCATATTGCGGACACGAGAATAATAGCCAAGCCCTTCCCAGGCTTTTAGTAAGCGTTCCTCAGGAGCATTTGCTAAGCTTTCTACGGTCGGAAACCAGTCCAAAAAACGTTCATAATAGGGAATGACGGTATCAACTCGAGTCTGCTGCAACATAATTTCAGATACCCAGATATGATAAGGATTCTTGCTTCGTCTCCAGGGTAAATCACGCTTGTTTTCGTCATACCAGGCTAATAATTTTTGACGGAAAGAGAAAATCTTGTCCTCTTCCCACATGGTCACACCATATTTCTCCAAATCTAACATATTTCTAGTATAGCATAACCTTTTAGGATACTCAAAAAATCAAGATAGGGCTTGTTAAAACACTCTCTTAAACTCTGTTAGAATAATAGCAATTTAGCCTTTCCAGACCAGCTGATTCTATCATTTTCCTTGCTTTTTTGATATAATAAATTCAGAATGATTCTTCAAAGGAGGCATCTATGCGTTTTAATCAATTCAGTTACTATCCTGTAACTCAGCAACAAGCTTTACAGGAATTATCCAGTCTTGGATTCAAGATCGACCCTGCGCTTTCAACTAAAGAACAGTTTGAAGTCTTTGTCAGAACTTGTTTTTTTAATTATAAAAATACCGACTATCCCCTCTCAACTTTGGCGGTTGATAAGGAAACTGACCTACTCACTTTCTTCAATTCTGATCGTGAATTAACTGCAGAAATCTTTTATACCGTAGTTTTTCAGTTGCTTGGTTTCAACTACTTAATAGACTTTGAAGATGGTCTAGCTTTTCATAAAGAAACGGCATTCCCTATTGTATACGGAGATTTAATTGACAATCTCTATCAACTCCTTAACACGCGCACTAAAAAGGGAAATACCTTGATTGATCAGCTAGTTAGTGATGGCTTAATCCCTGAGAACAATGATTACCACTACTTCAATGGAAAGAGTTTGGCTACTTTCTCAACTAACAATGTTATTCGTGAAGTTGTTTATGTAGAAAGTCGTATTGATTCTGATAATGATGGTCTACCTGATTTAGTCAAGGTTAGCATCATCCGTCCGACTTACAATGGCAAAATTCCAGCAGTTATGACGGCAAGTCCTTACCATCAAGGAACCAATGATAAAGCAAGCGATAAAGCTCTTTACAAAATGGAAGCTGAGCTAGAAGTCAAGCAACCACATGCAATTTCTCTAGCAAATCCAACATTAGACTTGGTTGAGCCAGTTGGCCAAGCAGACCTCGTTTCAGAAGCTGAAGAAAAACTGACTCATATCAATAGCAGCTACACACTTAACGACTACTTCCTTCCAAGAGGATTTGCAAATATCTACGTATCTGGTCTTGGTACAAAGGATTCTCAAGGTCAGATGACTAATGGTGACTATCGACAAGTTGAAGCCTATAAAAATGTCATTGATTGGCTCAATGGCCGTTGTCGCGCCTTTACAGACCATAGTCGTAAACGTCAAGTCAAGGCTGACTGGTCCAATGGTAAAGTCGCCACTACTGGTCTTTCTTATCTAGGAACAATGTCAAATGGTCTTGCTACTACAGGAGTTGATGGTTTAGAGGTCATCATTGCTGAAGCCGGTATTTCTTCTTGGTACAACTATTACCGAGAAAATGGTCTGGTAACAAGCCCTGGTGGCTATCCAGGGGAGGACTTCGATTCATTAGATGAATTAACTTATTCTCGTAATCTCTTAGCTGGTGACTATATTCGTGGAAACGAGGCTCATAAAGATTCTATAGAAGAACTGAAGAAAAATCTAGACCGTAAAACTGGGGATTATAACCAATTTTGGCATGATAGAAACTACCTTCTTAATGCTGAAAAAGTTAAGGCTGAAGTTGTCTTTACCCACGGTTCACAAGACTGGAATGTAAAACCACTTCATGTCTATCAAATATTTAATGCTCTTCCAAGCAATATTAAGAAACATCTCTTTTACCATAACGGCGCCCATGTTTATATGAACAATTGGCAGTCTATTGATTTCCGTGAATCCATGAATGTTCTTTTGACGCAGAAATTATTGGACCAAGAAACTGACTACCAACTTCCACGAGTCGTTTGGCAAGACAATACTGCTCCTCAAACTTGGCTGTCACTTGAAGATTTTGGAAATCAAACTGACCATAAAACTTTCTCTTTAGGTACTGAAGAAGCTGTCATTGAAAATCATTACCAAGATTCTGACTTCGAACGATTTGGAAAGACTTACCAAACCTTTAACAATGAACTTTATCAAGGTAAGGTGAATCAGATTACCATTGATCTTCCAGTGACTGAAGATCTTCATATCAATGGTCGTGTTAAACTAAACCTTCGTCTCAAGTCAAGTACCAATAAAGGTCTTCTCTCTGCTCAACTTCTCGAACTTGGTCAAAAGAAATACCTACAACCATATCCAGGAGTTTTGGCTGCTCGTACGATTGATAATGGTCGTTACCACATGCTGGAAAATCTTTGCGAGCTACCATTTAGTCCAAATGCTCAGCGCGTCATAACCAAAGGCTATCTCAACCTTCAGAACCGTCATGATTTGCTGAAAATCGAAGAGATCAATCCAGATGAATGGATGGAGTTCCAATTTGAACTCCAACCAACTATTTACAAACTAAAAGAAGGCGATACAGTACGTCTCGTTCTTTACACAACAGACTTTGAGATTACTGTACGTGACAATACAGACTATCACTTGACTGTCGACCTTGCACAGTCCAATCTTGAGATACCTTTTCAAAGGGAGGTAACTGTAGATGAACAAAGCCGAGCAAAGACACCAGCTCATCCGAGCCCTAATCACTAAACAAAAAATTCATACCCAAACTGAATTACAAGAACTACTGATTGAAAACGGAGTACAGGTCACACAAGCAACACTTTCAAGAGACATCAATCTGATGAATCTTTCTAAGATTCGTGAAGGTGAACACTCCTATTATTCAATCAACACTGGCTCTACATCCAAGTGGGAAAAACGGCTAGAAGTGTATATGGAGGAAGCCCTCTACATGATGCAACCTGTCCAACACCAGGTTGTCATCAAAACCTATCCAGGATTAGCACAGTCCTTCGGATCCATCTTGGATGCCCTAAACTTCCCTGAAATTGTAGCTACTATCTGTGGAAATGATGTCTGTTTGGTTATCTGCGAGGATAAGGAACAAGCTCAATCTTGCTTTGAGCGCCTCAAACAGTTTGCACCACCTCTATTTTTTGATCGCTAACAAAATCCCGTGATGATAATCATCACGGGTTTATTTTATGATTTGTTATTTTCAGCTTGCTTTTTAGTTCTTGCTAGTCTCAAAGCACGATTTGGATTGAGGCGATTAAACAGTTCTTCTAACTTCTTCTCATTCCAGACATCTGCTGCAGAAACAAAATTTCCATCAGCATCTCGGAAAGATATCGGTTTATCTCCCATCGCTATCTCCTAGTCTACAAATTCAAACTCAAACTTACCGATACGAACTAAATCTCCATCCTTGGCACCACGAGCACGAAGAGCTTCATCAACTCCCATACCACGCAACTGACGAGCAAATTTCATAACAGACTCATCGCGGTCAAAGTTAGTCATGTTAAAGAGTTTGATGAGTTTTTCACCTGAAAGTACCCAAGTTGCATCATCATCACGACTAATTTCAAATGGTTTTTCTTCTTCATCAAAGCCATAATAAACTTCTTCTTCCATTTCTGACTCATCATAAAGAAGGAATTCTGGGGTCTTATCAAGAAGTTCAGCCGTCGCGTCCAATAAAGGTGCCAAACCTTGTTTAGTCAAACCTGATATTGGAAAGATTGCTGGTAATTCCTCGAACTCATCAAAGTTAGCCGCCAATTTTTTCTTGAATTCTTCAAGGTTTTCTTTACTTTCTGGCATATCCATCTTATTAGCAACAATAATTTGTGGACGCTCCATCAGACGAAGGTTATAAGATTCCAACTCTTTGTTAATAGCTAGATAATCTTCGTAAGGATCACGTCCTTCACTAGCTGACATATCGATGATGTGAAGGATAACGCGAGTACGCTCAATATGGCGAAGGAACTGAGTTCCCAAGCCCACACCTTGACTTGCTCCTTCAATCAAACCAGGGAGGTCTGCCACTGCAAAGGACTCACCTGATTGGGTACGGACCATACCAAGATTTGGAACGATTGTTGTAAAGTGGTAGGCACCAATTTTAGGTTTTGCAGAGGTAATTACGCTGAGCAGAGTTGATTTCCCAACTGAAGGGAATCCAACCAAACCAACATCCGCAAGGATTTTCAGTTCTAACTGTAACTCACGTTCCTGACCAGGTTCTCCATTCTCAGAGATCTCTGGAGCAGGATTTTTGGGTGTCGCAAAACGGATATTCCCACGACCACCTCGACCACCGTGAGCAACGATAAACTCTTGGCCGTGCTCAATCAAGTCAGTGATAACTTTTCCAGTTTCTGCATCACGCACAGTTGTACCTTGAGGTACTCGAACAATCAAGTCTTCCGCACCACGTCCGTGCATTCCTTTGGTCATCCCTTTTTCACCCGATTGGGCTTTGAAATGACGATTGTAACGGAAGTCCATCAAGGTACGTAAACCTTCATCTACAACAAAGACAACGTTACCACCACGACCTCCATCACCTCCCCATGGACCGCCATTAGGGACGTATTTTTCACGGCGAAAGGCAACCATCCCATCGCCACCATTTCCAGCCTTGACCTTGATCTTGGCTGTATCTAAAAACATACTCATATTCTTTTCTCACTCTAAAAAGGGCTGGGAAATCCCAGTCACCAACTATTACTACTTGCTAGAAAATCTAGCATTTTAAAATCTGCTAAATACACCGATAGCTGTAGCAAAGATACCTGCTAAGGTTACAAATAACATGATTAATACGACAAACATCGTTAGTTTTTCAAAGAAAGTTTTTTTACGTTTCCCATTATCACCAAATGCCATTTTTTCTCCTTTACTATAATACTCTAATCTTAATATTCATCAGATACAGGAGCGATTGCCCACAAAATTAAGTAAGCAATAAGTCCAGCACCATAACAGAAAGCTAGAACTCCCCAAATCACACGTACAATTGTAGGGTCAATATCAAAATAATTAGCTAAACCAGCGCATACACCACCGATTTTTTGATCTCTACCACTTCTCATAAATTTCTTTTTCATATTTTTATTTCCTTTCTTTGATTAGATTAATCGTTTAAATATTTTCTTAAATGACTCAACTGTTTTCTAGAAGCTTTCAACATACGTCTTGAACCCTTGACCGGCATAAACACTGCTTGTTGTGGTATATAAAATACTGTCTTTAGAATACGTTTCGTAACTGGCTCATCAGCAGTCAATTCTTTTTCAAAATTATTTGAAATAATAACATCTAGATAGAATTCATGCACTCTCTTAGCAAAATTCTCAGCTGAAATTTCATACAATTTTTCAGCCAAAAGTTTCTCATCCATCTTTGGAGTTGCAATTAAAGCTTCTAAAATAGCTCCTGCTAAATCTCTCTCCTCATAATAAAGAGTTCCAAACATTTTATGATTGATGAGGTTATCAAGGTAGGGATTACCATGAGCTATTACCGGAGTCTTACTTGCAAGACTTTCAAGATAAGTCAAGCCTTGCGTCTCACTAGTTGAAGCTGAGATAAAGAAGTCAGCTGCCTTATAATAGAGCGCAGTCTCACTTGGGGCAATCATCCCTGTAAAGATAACAGAATCTTGAATCTGTATATCTTCTGCTTGCTCCTTGAGATTTTCCAGATAAGGACCATCACCAGCTACAACTAGTTTAACTTTGGGTTCTTCTTTAAGAACATCTGGAAGGGCTGCAAGAACAGCTTGAATGTTCTTCTCGTAAGAAACACGTGAAAGGCTAAGAAGCATCTTTTCATCTTTCTTAATGCCTAATTTATCACGTAAGTCTGCGATATGTTCTGGTCCAATCTCAGGTCGTTCAAACTTGGCTAGCTCAATCCCTGTAGGAATAACTCGTTTTTCTACTTTGACCTTATAATCTGATAGAAGGTCTCGCACAATTTCACTTGGACAAATCACTCCATCAACATCATGAAGGAAGCCTCTCACAAGGTACTTAACCATACCTGGACGAATCAACAAGCCCTTAGCAATGTAGTGGACATAATCTTCGTACTGGGTATGATAGGTATGAATGACTGGAATTTTCAATTCACGCGCTATCCAAATCCCTAACAAACCAAGAGAAAACTCAGTCTGCGTATGAATAATATCCAGCTTGTATTGTTTTGCTATCTCAAGAGCTTTTGTAAATCCACGGTAAGCGAAACGACGATCCTTAAAGGCAAAGAAAGGAACACTAGGGATACGAATAATCTGCCAGTCTTCATAACGATTAACATCCTTGTCTGTTGTTGTAAAGATAAAGACGGCATGTCCTTGCTTTTCAAGTTCTGTTTTTAAGGTTCGAATACTGGTCGCAACACCCGAGACCTGCGGGAAATAAGTATCTGTAAATAATCCAATTCGCATATACTACCTCATTTTTTTCCTAAAGCTGCTTGCTCCCGATAGAATTTTAGCCAGATCTCAAGAAGATGCTCTTCTGAATATTCTCTTGAAATGGCCTTAGCCTTTTCTTTTAATTCTTTTAGTTCTTCTGGATGCTCCCGATATTCCAAGATAGCCTCTTTCATCTCTTCTACATCACTTGTTGGTCTGTAATTTCCTTCAAGAATGACCTTATAAAGATCTAGATCACGAAGCATAATGGGTGCTTCACAACTCGCAGCTTCTAGAATAGTCATTGGAAAGAGCTCGTTATAACTTGGAAGCAAGAAAAGATCAGCCAAGGCATAGAGTTCTCTCATCCGTTCTGGATCAACAATCCCTGGGAAAATTAGATTTTCAGGAGGATTATCCATAATCTTTTTATAGCGTTCATAACCATCGGTTATTCCCCCAAAAGAGAAGCCACCAGCCCAAATAAAAGTGATATCCGGTAATTCCTCAGCTAGAGTGATAAAGTCATCTATTCCTTTACGCTTCTGAACCTGACCTGCACCAACGACTACAAACTGATTCTCATCAATTCCCATATCTTTACGAAGTTGTTCAACTTGCTCTATAGGAAGTGAATGCCATTTTTCTTTATTGACAAAGTTAGGAATATAGGTCACTTTTTCACGTGGAATTCCAGCAGCCACCAAATCCTCAATGAAAGTAGGATTGACCACAACCAGATGTTCCATACGGTCATAAAAAGAAAATACATATCGTTTGACAATCCCCTTTAAGAAGAATGGAATCTTCAAACTACCTTCCAAGGTATCAGGTAAGAAGTGAACATAGCCAATCTTACGTCCAGAACGTTTTTTCTGAAAGGTCGAGAGATAATAAGGAAAATCAATCGTATGAAAATGAGTAACATCCGCTTCAATTGGAAGATTTTCTGTTACGATCAGTTGGTCTTTCGCATCTCGTTTTAAAAGCTGTACCAGTTCACGGTAAGCACCAGACACACCTTGGCCCGCCACTTTTTCACTTGAACTTAGCATATTGATGCGTAATTTCTCTTTTTCCATAGTAACCATTATACCATTTTCTTCAAATAAAATCAGCAAATAAAAAGAGAGATAGCATAAAAGCTGGGAATTTCCTGGCGTCTACACTATTTCTCTTTTTACAATTTACTTATTTGATGCCTAAAGCGATGCGAGCGTAACGGCTCATTTTCTCAACTGTCCAAGCTGGATACCAAACTAATTTGACTTCAACGTTAGTAACCTCTGGAACGTCCGTCATAGCATCATAGATTTGGTCGGTTAAAAGATCCGCCAAGGGACAACCCATGGTTGTTAAGGTCATATCAATTTCAGTCTCACCTGTATCGCCATCAAAACGAATCTCGTAAATCAAGCCTAGATTGACGATATCAATCCCCAACTCTGGGTCAATCACTTCTTCTAGTGCTGTCAAAATACGTGTTTTGATATTTTCAATCTGTTCTTCTGTGTAAGCCATCTTCACTCTCCCTTAACTTAATCTTCAATGAAATCACGAAGTGGTTTGCTTCGACTAGGCTGGCGAAGTTTTCTCAAAGCTTTGGCCTCAATCTGACGGATACGTTCACGCGTTACGTTAAAGACTTTACCAACATCCTCCAAGGTACGCATTTTCCCATCATCAAGACCAAAACGGAGACGCAAGACATTCTCTTCACGGTCAGTCAATGTGTCTAACACTTCATCCAACTGCTCACGCAAAACAATACGAGTTGTATAGTCAACTGGATTTTCAATCACTTCGTCCTCGATAAAGTCACCAAGGTGGCTGTCATCCTCTTCACCAATTGGTGTTTCAAGAGAAACCGGTTCTTGGGCAATCTTGAGGATTTCACGAACCTTGTCAGGTGTCATATCCATGCGTTCAGCGATTTGTTCAGGAGTTGGATCTTGTCCCAACTCTTGAAGAAGATTACGTTGTTCACGAACAAGCTTGTTAATGGTTTCCACCATGTGAACTGGGATACGGATGGTACGAGCTTGGTCAGCAATGGCACGAGTAATAGCCTGACGAATCCACCAAGTCGCATAAGTTGAGAATTTGAACCCTTTAGAGTAGTCAAATTTATCAACGGCCTTCATCAAGCCCATGTTTCCTTCTTGGATCAAGTCAAGGAACTGCATTCCACGTCCAACATAACGTTTAGCAATAGATACTACCAAACGAAGGTTAGCTTCTGCAAGGCGTTGTTTAGCTTCGATATCACCTGCTTCAACAGCAAGGGCCAACTCTTTTTCCTCTTCATTTGTAAGCAGAGGCACAACTCCGATTTCTTTCAAATACATACGGACAGGGTCATTGACCTTAGCAGAGGTTGAACCAATCAAATCTTCATCAGTCAACTCTGGTTCTTCCTCAGTGCTCAAAACACGCGCACTTGGATTTCCTTCGTTGTCCGTAATTGAGATACCAGCATCTTGAATGCGTTGCAAAAGATTCTCAATACCTTCCACATCTAAAGTGAAGGGAATTACGAGGGCGTTATTGATTTCATCATCAGTTGCTGTACCAGTTTTTTTATGATTGCGAATAAATTCCGCTACTTGGACGTCAAAGGTTGTTACTTCTTTTTGTTTTGTTGCCATTCTTACTCCATTCTTCTTTTTTGGGCAATTAAGCGTTCTAGCTCTTCTAATGCGGTGTCTGTATCACCGACATGGCTAGCTTCCTGAACTTTCTTTTTAATTTGCAGATTTTCCTGATTCAAAAGAGCTCTTTTTCTAGACTCTTCCACTTCGGCTAACTCGTGAGGGGACATCTCAGGTGGCAAATCTAAGGCTAGGACTTGATACCACGCACTCTCAACTTCTCTGGTCTGATGAGCCAAATCCTCAGATGAAATACTTCCATTATCAATCAAGAGTCCATACAAGGTCTGAAACTCTGGAGTTTCAAAGATAAAATCCTCTCTTAAGCGATAGTCATTAAGCACCAAGGGATGTTCCATCATTCGGTAGAGGATATGGGCTTCCGCTCTCATCACTGCTGTCAGCTGCTTGGTAACAGACATAGTGACAGGACTCGGACTATAGGTCTCCTTGACCTTCTCCTTTCTCTGTCTGACACGACTTTCATTGACAATATGTTCGACTTGCTGATAGTCAAAAGATGGCAAGTGATCCGTCAAAATGTGAATGTAGGAATTCTGAGCTGTGATAGAGGGTTCCTTGGCGATTAAGGGGGCAATTTTCTCTATAAATTCAATCTGGGCTTGTAGATTTTCACTATTTTCAGGTCTGAAATGATGAATGTAAAACTCAACAGGACTGATACGTGTATTGGTTAATAGATAAGCCAAGTCTTGAGGAGAGTTTTTCTGCAAATATTCATCTGGATCCATTGCGTCAGGAATCTGGACGACTTGGACAGGTAAATCTTTAAGCTCATCTAAGGCTTTCGCTGTGGCAGCTTGCCCAGCCTTATCTCCGTCATAAGTGACGATAACCTTTTTAGTAAAGCGTTTCAGATGCTCCACATGTTCACTCGTCAGTGCGGTACCCATAGAAGCAACTGCATTTTCAATACCAGCGCGATAAGCCGCAATGACATCCATAAATCCTTCCATCAAGTAGATTTCAGGAGCCTTGCCCGATCCTTTTTTTACCCTCTCCAAATGATATAATTCGTAACTCTTGTTAAAAATTGCCGTCGCTCGACTATTTTTATACTTTCCAGTTTGAGAATCGGCCTCCTGCCATACACGACCAGAAAAGGCAATCACCTTTCCTTGATCATTTGAGAGTGGGAACATAATGCGATTATGAAAGGTATCAAAAAATTGATTACTCTCAGATAGGTAAAACAAACCTGAATCCAGCAAGTCATTTTCGCTATAATCATCAGCTAAACGTTGATAGAGATAAGAGCGTTCTGCTGGAGCCAAACCAATCATAAAATGCTTGAGAACATCATCTGTTAAGCCACGTTTATAGAGGTAGTTCCTAGCCTCCTCACCCATCTTAGTTGTCATGAGGATGGCATGATAAAACCGAGCAGCCTTGTCATGCATATCGTAGAGATTTTGATGGGGCGACCTAGGCTGTATAGAACTATGAACAGGCGCTGCCATCTGAATCCCAAGTCTCTCAGCTAATATCCTCACCGCATCCGCAAAGGTTACTTGTTGATACTCCTCGATGAACTTAAAGACGTCTCCAGAACGACCACAGCCAAAACAGTGGTAAAATTGCTTATCTTCAACCACGTTAAAGGAAGGGGTCTTTTCACCATGAAAAGGACAGAGCCCTAAAAAGTTCCGTCCAGATTTTTGTAAAGAAATCACTTCTCCTATGATTTCGACAATATTGGTATTGTTTTTGATCTCTTCGATGAGTCTCTTGTCAACCATAGACAATACCTCCATTTTATCACAGTTTACTCTAACTAGTATAGCTTATTTCTGAAAAAAAGTAAACCATTTCATACACTTTACATGAGACTATTTCATAAATTTCCAGCTGTCATGAAAAAGTGAATCTTTTGAGCAAATCATTCTAATATTTGAAAGAAAAATAGAAGAAATAAAATCCTATTTCACTTGATCTTCGAGGTTATTTTTCAATATTCTGCTAATATACTGACTATCTTTTCTACTGATGCAAGCCGTTGCAAAAGTCATTGGTGCTATATAAACTTCTCCTCTATATGATGGATCGGTCAAGACAGGCATAGAATAGTAGGCGTTCTTTTTATTTTTAAGATCAATATACCATTTACCTCCTAGGTGTTTGCGAAAGGTTTCGCCGATATAAACGGTCAAATAATCCAACATCTTGCGGTCTGCTATCAAAGCATGGTGGTCTTCGTAGTGAGCTAAGATCCAAGCCTCCAAATCATCTAAAGACTGCATGCTATAGTCTAAATGAAGGCCTTGTTCCTCAGCAAACTCCCTAGTAAAATAGTCCATCTTAAATCCAATCTGAAAAATCCATTCCTGAAAATCTTCTTGTGTGTATGCCATTGTTCTACCTCCTGTACCATTTAAAATTTAATTCTTATATGGATTATACTATAAAAAGCATCAAGTGAAAAGATGAAGAAAATATATATTTTTCTAATAACTTTTTTATAACAAAAAGACTTAGAAATAGGATTCCTACTTCTAAGTTTTTAATGATTGATGTTTTAAAAATTATCTACTCAAACAACTGATAGTAATCTGAAATTTTCATCTTGGCTTTTTCATCCTTATTCAAATCTTGGATGATTCGTCCTTCTTTCATGACAATGAGGCGATTTCCATACTTGAGAGCATCCTCCATATGATGGGTAATCATAAGCGCAGTCAGCTTGTCCTTGCTGACAAAGTCATCTGTCAATTCCATCAAGGCCACACTTGTTTTAGGGTCAAGAGCAGCTGTATGTTCATCCAACAAAAGGAGTTCTGGACGCTTCAATGTCGCCATCAAGAGGCTCAAGGCCTGCCTTTGTCCACCTGACAAAAATTCAATCGGTGTATCTAAGTGCTTCTCTAGACCATTGCCAACCTTCTCAATAGTTGCTTGAAATTCTTCCTTGTAAGCTGAGAGTCTTCTTGGAAAGAGACCACGTTTCTCTCCACGGAATTTTGCAATCAAGAGGTTTTCTGCAACGGTCATACGAGGGGCAGTTCCCATCTTGGGATCTTGGAAGACACGAGAGAGGTACTTACCACGCTTTTCAGGGCTGAAATGAGTCACATCCTCCCCCATGATGCGAATACTCCCGCTAGTCAAGGGCAGAGTTCCTGCAATGCTATTAAAGAGGGTTGACTTGCCTGCACCATTTCCACCCAAAATTGTGATGAAGTCATGTTCATAGATATCAAGTGAAACATCGTTTAAAATAATCTTTTCCTCATCAAAGCCATTTGTCACAATTTTTGTGGCATTTCTTAATTCTACAATTGCTGTCATTTGCTTAACTTGACTCCTTTCAAATATTTATCCTTAAGAGTTGGAATGACTAGACATGTTGCTAGGATAAGAGCACTGTACAAACGGAGGTAGCTAGTATTAAAGCCGAGAGCAATAACGCCCCATACCAAGAATTGATAACTGATGGAACCAACAACAATGGTAACCAAACGTTCTGCTAGGGTAAGACTCTTGAACAGAACTTCACCGATAATCAAACTTGCAAGACCAACTACGATAACCCCGATACCACGAGAAACATCTGCATATCCTTCTTGTTGAGCGATAAGAGCTCCTGCAAGAGCGATAACACCGTTTGATAAAACCAAGCCCATAAGCTCCATACGGCCTGTATTGATACCAAAACTACGAGCCATATCTGGATTATCCCCTGTAGCGATATAGGCCTGTCCAAGTTTCGTATCTAGGAAGAAAAGCATGAGAAGGATAACTAAAGTCACAAAAATCAAACCTGTAAATAATTGATTAACCTCAGATGAGAAAGGAAGAACGTCCTGGATTTGCTTGGTGTTTAAAAGTCCAAGGTTAGCCCGTCCCATAATCATGAGCATGATAGAATGACAGGAAGTCATGACTAAAATTCCTGATAGAAGAGTTGGAATTTTACCTTTAGTATAGAGTAGACCAGTCGCTAAACCTGCAAGACAACCTGCTCCAACAGCTACTAAGGTAGCAAGAAAAGGATTAACGCCTTGAGTAATCAGTGTTACTGCAACTGCTCCTCCCAATGGGAAGGAACCTTCAGTTGTCATATCTGGAAAGTTCAGAATTCGAAAGGTCATAAAGATTCCCAAACCCAGGATAGCCCAGACCAATCCCTGTGAAATAATAGATATTAGCATGTTTGTTTCGTTTCCTTTATTTTAAAAATTGGAGGAGATGTCTCCAACTCCTCCTACATTCTTATTCAATTACTTGACCAGCTTCTTTGAGAACTGATTCAGGAATTGTGATTCCAAGTTCTTGAGCGACTTTTTTGTTGATAACTGATTTACCAGTTGAGAAGACATTAACTGGTGTATCTGCAGGTTTTTCACCCTTCAAGACTTTGGCAATCATTTTACCAGTAGCAACACCAAGATCGTGTTGGTCAACAACCACTGATGCCAAACCACCTGCTTCTACCATGGCAGTTGCACTTGGGTAGATTGGTTTTTTAGCTGTTTGGTTGCTTGATACTACAGTTGAGAATGCAGATGCGATTGTGTTGTCGATTGGAACCCAGATTGCATCTACTTTACCAGTCATAACATTAACTGTTGAAGCAATTTCGTTCGTTGAAGGAACTGCAAATGTTTCTACTTTCAAACCAGCTTTTTCAGCATAAGTTTTGAATTCTTCAACTTGTGATTTTGAGTTATCTTCACTACTTGAGTAGAGAGCTCCGATTGTTTTAACATCCGGAGTTAAGGCTTTAATTAATTCAACCTGTTGTTGAGCAGGGTTGTGGTCAGACACCCCAGTGATGTTCCCACCTGGTTTCTCCAAGTTTTGTACAAGGTTAGCTCCAACTGGGTCTGTAATAGCTGCCATGATAACAGGAAGGTCTTTTGTTGCACTTGCAAGACCTTGAGCTGCTGGTGTTGCAATACCGACAACGACATCATTTCCATTTGCCACCAATTGTTTACTCATTGTCGCAACCTTACTTTGGTCACCTTCTGAGTTCATAAAGTCGATTTTAATTTGGTCACCTTTATAGCCTTCTTCAGCAAGTCCATCTTGGATACCTTGGTAAATCAAATCGAGTGATGGGTGGCTGACAAACTGTAGAACACCAACCTTAGCAGTTTTATTTGCTGTCTCAGTTTTAGTTTCTTGCTTCGTTAAGCTAGAATATACCAAGCTTCCACCAACTACAAGTGCTAATGCTACGATAATACCGAGTAGACGTTTGTTTTTCATAATTTTCTCCTTATTTCTTCTTAACTTATTATTTTTTTATTCAATCACTTATTCAAGCGACGCCATCGTTTGATTTCCATCATTTTTTCCTCCCCATAGAAAAAGTCCTCACACAAAAAACTTGTGTGAGGACGTCGATGCGCGGTGCCACCTCAATTATAGGAACTAGTCCTATCGCTCTTACTCGCAAAAACGAGTTGCACTGTAAGGTGTGCTCACCGAATTCTTATGATTTCAAATTCTTAATAACATCCAGCCCAATTTTCATCACTTCCATCTATCTGTTTTCACCAACCACAGACTCTCTAAAAAATTTCAATGATTACTTTCTGAATGGTTAAATTATATCATTTTACTAAAACTTGTCAAGGGTTTTCATAAAATATTTTTAAAAAAGTGTAAAATTAGAGAGAGAGTAAGTTAATCATATGCCTATGGGGATTGGCTTAACAATGTAACATTACAAAAATCTATATAATTTTGCAAATTATTTCAACCAAATATGAAACATATCTTCATCAACAATTTTTTCAAGAATGATAGTATTTTCATTTATATCATATGCAATTAATTTATTACCAGCTAAAACTAATAAAATATTATCATCGAGAAGCTTAATATCTTTTATGTAGTCTGTTTCAGCTGAAAATCCAAATCGAGATAGATTGACAAAGCTTGATTTATGACTAGTTACATCAAATAGACTGAAAGCAATTTTTCCTGAATCATTACTCTCATGCTCAATTGCTAACAAATTTTCTCCTAATTCAATAATGTTAACTGGACCAATTTCATCTAAATCAAAAAATTCCTTAAGTCCTGATTCCATATCATAGTGAAAAACTTTCCCCCAAAGTACTTTTTCCTTGGTCGAGTTAATTCGATATCCACCGGAAACTGAATAGAGTTGTTTACCCTTCACAATGCTATCGTCAAAAAAATAAGTCAAGTTAGGATCATCATAGAGAATTTCTTTATTTTCAAACTGTAATTTTTTGTTTTTTAGTGAAAAATGATGTAAGTAGGTTGGGTAATTATCATTACTGTTAACATCTACTCCCAAAAAGTAGATATTATCACCATCGTTTGAAAAATCTGTAGCAAAAACAGAATTTTTGAAAATATATTTATCTACTTCCTTTAAATTTGTATCAAAAACTGCAATAAAACTATCATATGTATTTGCTTCAGAAGTAAAATAGTAATCTGGATTTACGCCAGCTGTTGAAAAAGCATAATCGGTGGTCTTATTATAGTGAATTTTTCCAGTTTCAAAATCAACTGATATTATTCTACCGACTACACCTAAGGGTGGACCTTCTTCAGAAAATAGCAAATAACGATTGGAAATTTCTGCACGCTTAACAACTTGATTAATCTGGCCCTTTACTATCTCTATTTTTTCATCAGAAACTTTCTCAAATGAATTATCTTTAAAATTATACCCCTCCACACTGTGGTATCCCAATAAATAAAAATCAACATTTGACTGTATAGAAAATTGTTTTGATGACGAAGCAGAATATCTTTGGATGAAAAATAACACTCCCAATAAAATAATAATGGCTACAACAATAACATGACCAACTTTTTGTTTCCTATTCATACTCATTTATTCCTATTCATAACTCTAGTCATCAGCCTAATAGTTATTAAACAACCTATCATAACTATTCTCCTAATCTAATTAGATTCATCTTCATACTTACAATTGTAAGCCTTTTCCTCTATATAGAATAGCATTATATTTAGGTCTTGTAAACGAATTTAATACTCTATTTCGTTTTATATATATTTAGTTGACTAAAAGAAAGCCAAGAAAAATTTTTCGAACATCAATAATTTAAGCTAGGAGAATGGTCATTAGGAGATAGATAAAGTTCTAGTTATAAGGTGAAATAAAACTGTTTGCCTCTCTTGGCTGATCGAAAGAGTAGACATTAAATCATCCCTATGCCTCTTGGGAAAGGGGAACTAATGATAATCACAACTGGCTGATTCGTATAGGATTCCCTAAAAGAAAAAAGAAAACGACTCCTAAAGAAGTCGCCTTCATTGATAATCGGATGAATAACTATCCTAAAATACACTTGGGCTACAAGTTACTTTGGAAATTGCTATTTGCTATCCAACTTGAACTTGAGACTTAGCCAATCCCTACGTTTTTGGAAAATCTTGCTTGTATCAACCTGAATTACGTAATCCTGTAGCAATTCCGTTGATAGTTGTATGGATTAATCTTTCTTCATCTGTAGATAGCTCACCACGACGTTGACGCTTAATCAATTCTAACTGAATATAGTTAAGAATATTGAAATAAGGCATGCGGTAGTTGAGACTGTCTTTCAAATAGGTATTTTCTGCCAAGAGCTCTTCATGGCCTTCAATAGCCAAGATAACGTCCTTAGTCAACTGCCATTCATCTAAAATGGTATAGTAAATTGCTTGTACTTCTTCACTTTCACAAAGTTTAGCGTATTCAAAGGCAATGTTCATATTTGATTTTGACAAGACCATATCGACGTTGGATAGGAGTGATTGGAAGAATGGCCAATTTTGATACATATCACGAAGATATTCAATATTTTTTGGATCTTGGTCGATAAATTCCTTAAAGCTTGAACCAACTCCATACCAACCTGGGAACATAACACGACTTTGTGACCATGAGAATACCCAAGGAATAGCACGTAAACCACCGATTTCAGTAATCGTTTTACGAGCTGCTGGACGAGAACCAATATTGAAACTTGAGATCGCCTTGATTGGACTCGATTCAAAGAAATAATCATAGAAATGGTCATTTCCAAATACGAGTTTACGATAAATATCGTAACTACGTTCTACTACTTGATCCATGATGGCTTCATAGCGATTTGACGTATTGGTATCACTCTTCTTCTTGGTAATCATACGGTTGATAGCTGCTGAAACCAACATTTCGAGGTTATAGTAGGCTGCATCCTTGTTTCCGTATTTGTTTCCGATAACTTCTCCTTGCTCAGTCAAACGGATACGATCCTTGATTGACTTGAGTGGTTGAGAAGCAATGGCATCATAAGTAGGGCCACCACCACGGCCAACGGTACCACCACGACCATGGAAGAAGGTTACTTTGACTCCAAATTCATCACCAATAGCTGTCAATTGTTGTTGGGCCTTATAAAGTGTCCAACAAGATGATAGATAACCACCATCCTTGTTACTATCAGAGTAGCCGAGCATGATTTCTTGGTAATTGTTTTTAGATGCAATCCATTTCTTAGCAAGTGGTAGAGAGAAATACTTTCTCATAGTTTCTTCAGAATGATCCAAGTCTTCGATCGTTTCAAAGAGTGGTACAATCTGAACACGCGCCTTTTCAGCATCCACAAGACCAACTTCTTTTAGCATGATTGCTAATTCCAGCATATCAGACACGCTGGTTGCATGAGAGATAATCGTTTGACGAATGACATCTTCTCCTAAACGATCTTTTAATTCGCGTGCTGTTTGGAAAATAGCCAATTCTTTTTCAAGCAGTTCAGACTTCTCAGCATGAGTTGCAGACAAGATTCGAGGATCTTCTAACAATTCATGTAAAAGCAAGTCACACTTTTCATCTTCTGACAAATCACTATAGTGGTCATTGATTCCAGCAGATGCCAACAATTCTGCCACACAGGCCTCGTGAACACTTGAGTCTTGACGCATGTCGATGGAAGCCAAGAAGAAACCAAAGACTTCTACAGCTTCTAAAAGTTCTGCAAATTCACCTGTAAGCAAGGACTCTGCCTTGTTTTCAAGTAATGAATCCTTAATAGTATATAGATCTTTTTTGAACTCTTCAACTGTTTCGTAAAATGGTGGGCGATCTTCAGCCAGCTCTTGAATAGCTCCTGAAAGTCGATTGCTAATATAGTCAGTAATCACTCCTTGTTGATGCCCTTGAGTACCAAGAAGACGTTCAACAGGATGGCGTTCATCAGCTGACGAACCAACCACAGACCATTCTTTTATATTCAAGAGAGTTTGAATCAATTTGGACTGAATCAAATGAAAGGCACGACGATAGGGTTCTTTTTCACGAAAGACGGAAGTATCTCCAGACTGAGCAGCCATTTCTTCAACAGCTTTGCTTGTTTTTGATAAATTCGTTGAAAGAGAGAAGGTACGATAAAGACTAGAAATCTTACTGATATAATAGTTCAAAACCACTTCACTTTGAATGGTGGCAGAACGCATAAGTGTCTCAGCTGTTACAAATGGATTTCCATCACGGTCTCCACCAATCCACATTCCCATAGTAATTGGTTTGGCTTGTCTAAGATCAATTCCTTGCTCTTTTGCTAGACGTTTGTACTCTAGCATCAAGTTAGGGACAGCCTGTAGGAAGGAACTATTGTAGTACTCCATCACATTGGTGATTTCGTTGGTTACTTTTAGTTTCTTCTCACGAATCATATCCGTCTGCATGATAATCTCAATGTAGCGACGAAGATCATTATGCCATTTTTCCTTGTTAATGAGTCCCATTCTCACATCACGATATTTACGTAAAAGATTATGGATATGAGTGGTCAAATCCAACATACTCTTACGTTGAACCTGAGTTGGATGGGCTGTCAAAACTGGTACCACGTTCAAGTGTTCAAGAATCTCAGCAGCGTTTTCTTTTTCAGCCACCATTTTGATCGTTGTTGACAATTTACCGAGATAGTCTTGATCGACATTATTTAGGTGATTAATCTCGAAAGCCAAGTCTACGTCTTCTGAGATGTTAATTAAAAGTGGCAAGATAGAGAAGTATCTAGAAATGTAGACCATTTCATCATTTGAAAGACCTGTTACTACTTTATCTAGCCCTTGATAGTCAAGTTTTGAAGAAAGTTCCTTCAAGTGCATGATCTTATCAAAGGTTTCAGCAGGAAGCATATTTTTCGTGATATCTTCCAGCATATCCGTCAAGATTTGAACTTCCTCTTGTACGACCGTTTTGTTACTATAATTTTCTAACTTTTGAAGAGACATTTTTTTCTCCTTGTTATCTATGTCTTAAAACTGTGCGTCGTATTCGCTAAAAAGTCGCGCACGCTTTTCACTGGCATCAATATTTAATACAAATGCTATGGCTACAGAAAGAACCAAGAGACTATTCCCCCCTTGCGAAAGGAAAGGGAAGGTTACTCCTGTTGAAGGAATCAAGCCTGATATACCTCCAATGTTAACAAATACCTGTATCAGAATCATGCCCCCAATACCTATTGCTACCATTGAGTTGAAAGAATCCCTTGCGCGAATTCCTACCAAAATGATTCGGAGAATTAAGAAGAATAGGAGAGCGAGAATAAGACTTGCTCCTACAAATCCAAACTCTTCGATGACAATCGAAAAGACAAAGTCTGTATGGGCTTCTGGTAGATAACCACGTTTTTCAATAGAATTTCCTAATCCCAGACCAAACCATCCTCCATTAACCATGGCATAGTAGGAATTGGCCAACTGGTGTCCAGCTCCAGCAAGGTCATTAAAGGGGTTGAAAAAAGCACTGAACCGCTTGGCAACATAACCAAATACAGGAATTTGAGAGAATTTCTCAACACCGATTATCCGAATGGCTGTTAAGGAAATCATAGAGACACCAGCTAGTAAGCCCAGAATAGTTGTGAACCATCGATAAGCTATTCCACTGATAGTATACATGAGCAAGGATACTAAAATCAAGATAGTAGCATTTCCTAGGTCTGGGAAAATCGCCAAACTACCAATCATAACCAGTAGAACAAAACGCCAATCATTAAATGCTCGAGGAATCCACTGATTAAGGGTTAAAACTTGGAAGTCGTAAACAGCTATCTCATCCTGTTGTTTTGAAAAACGCTGTGCTAGATACCAGACAATGATAATTTTTAAATACTCTGCTGGTTGAATCGTTATTGGACCAACCTTGATCCAGCCATAGGCCCCATTGACAGGAATCCCAATTAAACGCGCTAGAGCTAGGAGTATCAGCTCAACAAACATGACGATGAAAATTAATCGCTCATTTCGCAGAAATCCCAATTTCAATTTATAAATCAAGGCAATTAAAAACAAACTGGCTATCCAGAAAATTCCTTGATTTCGAACCAGTTGCAGGGTACTTTTTCCCTCTTGGATAAGAGTTGCACTAGTTGTCGAATAAACTACTATCAATCCTAGAACGGATAACAGTAAATAAGGAATCAAAATGGAATAATTCAGCAGGTGTCTTTTACTTATTTTCATATGTCACCTATCTATCGGAAAAATTATCTTATTTTCCCATATTATTTCTAGTTTTATAAGCTATTATACCATTTTTTAGCCTAGAAAAAAACTCTTACAGTATAAACATTCGAATTTTACCCAAGACAGGCTCATGATTAAAAATTCTTGAGTAACATCTTTACTCAATCTACAAATAGTTGAAAGTTACTTGAATTCGTTAAACTTTAATGTTCTTATTTCAGAAAATCAAAAACTACCTCCCAGACAAAGGAAGGTAGTTCATTACTATCTTAGTTTGAGGCGCTACTGCTGCTGTCAGAAGTTGTTTCGCCTTTGATGTATTGTGTAAAGATATTTTGGAAGGCCTGATCTTTAACTTTAATATTGGCATCTTGCAATTCTTTACTAATAACACCTTGAACAAAGGTTGCATCATTTTGTTTTTGAGTCAAAATGATTGTTTTAAGTTTTTCTTTGTAGTCATCCAAGTTTGAAGATTTTTCTGACTTCTTAGTTAGTTTCACAATGTAGAAACTACTTGTATAAGCTTGAGTTCCTGGAGCAGTGATAACATCTGAAATTCCGTTAACATCAAGCGCAAAAGCAGCTTTTTTAACCACGTCTGGCAATTCTGTTGATGCAGAGTCAAAGGTAATTTCTCCACCATTTTCTTTAGTCTTTTCGTCTGTAGAATTGTCTTTTGCAAGTTGTGCAAAGTCAGCTCCAGATTCTTTTGCTTTGGCAAGAACTTCCTTAGCCTTATCTTCACTGTCAAGTTTAATAATTTGAGCCGTTACTTCTGGAGTATACTCTTCAAATGCTTTTTTATAGTTTTCATCTGTTAGTTCAGCTTCAGCGGCTTTCTTAACAGCATACTCAACTAATTTACTTGTACGAATTTGTGCTTTACGGCTTTCAGCAGTCATACCTGAACGGGCGAGAATCGTTTGATAGCTATCACCGTATTTCTTTTGTTCTTCTGCAACGGCATCCTCTACTTCTTTATCGCTAACTTCTGAACCATATTGTTTTTCAAAAACTTTTTGAATGGTCATATTTAGCAAGACTTGTTGTGCAGTCGCATTGTTTTTAACTTCTTCAAAGAATTGATGCTCAGTAATAACATCGCCCTTCATGCTAATCAAGTCAGTCCCTTCAGAACTGTTTGAACAAGCAGCCAAAGTGGCTACTGACAACAATGTGATGGCTCCTGCCATTAGTTTTTTCTTCATGTTTACTCCTTTTGTTCACTAAATAAAGGTTTACCTTATCTATTTTACCAAATTGTCTTAAAAATATCTGAAATCAATCAATATCAGGCAGTTCTACTTCTGCTTGATTTTTTCTCAGCATGAGAATTCCGTCTCCAAGAGGAACCAAAGTAGCAGTTAAGCCTGGATTGTCCAAAGTCGCATCAAAGAGTCGTTGCAAGCCACGATAGATGGTTCTTTGTCCTCGACGGACTTCCATGATATCCCTAGCAATATCTCCTCCTTGGAAAATATCATCTAAGACAACCACTCCACCTACTTCTAGGTGTTTGAGGATTTCTGGTAGAAAGATGATGTATTTGGACTTAGCAGAATCCATAAACACAAAATCATAGGTCTCTGTCAACGTTGACAAGACATCTACCGCATCACCTTCTAAGAGAGTGATTTGTTTACGTTGATCAAATTTTGCAAAATTTTCCTTAGCAAAACCAATCATCTCAGGATTTCGGTCAATAGTGGTGATTTTTGACTTGGGTGAATGTTCTGCCATCAAAAGTGCTGAAAATCCAATCGCCGTACCAATCTCTAAAATATTCTTTGGTTGAATAGTTACCATAAGGAAACGAAAGTAAGCGACGGTTTCATGAGGAATGATAGGAATATTTTCCTTGCGAGCGAACTTCTCTAATTCCTTAAGTGAGCCAGTCACTTGTTTTTGTCTATGGCGCATGAACTCAACAATCTCATGCTTGACAACAGGACGTCGCATGTTATGATTGGCATTTTTACTATAAGACTTTACCATCTGCCTTATGCCAATCCTAATTTTTCAACAAGGGCTTCAAACTCATCCAAACGGCGTTCAAAGACTGCAAAGGCATCGTTGAGGTAATCTTCTTTTTCCATATCAACACCCGCTTTACGCATGATATTGAGTGGATAGTCTGACTTCCCTGCTTTGAGGTAGTCAATATAGCGATCACGATCCTCTTGGCTACCATGAACAATCTTTTCAGCCAAAGCTGAAGCTGCTGCAAAGCCTGTTGAATATTGATAGACATAGTAGTTATAGTAGAAATGAGGAATTCGAGCCCACTCATACTGGATTTGAGGATCGTCTTCCTTGCTCAAACCATAATATTCTTGGTTCAAGTCAGCATAGAGATTGTTTAGGAACTCACTTGTCAAGACTTCACCATTTTGGTCAGCTTGGTGAATAGCATGTTCAAATTCAGCAAATTGAGTTTGGCGGAAGACTGTTCCACGGAAACCATCTAGGAAGTTGTTGAGAATTGCAAAGCGTGTTGCATCGTCTTGAACTTCTTGCAATAATTTTTCTGTCAGGATGTTTTCATTAGTAGTTGAAGCAATTTCTGCCAAGAAGATTGAGTAATCTCCGTATACATAAGGCTGAGTTTCACGCGTATAGCTAGAATGCATACTATGACCTGTCTCATGTACAAGAGTGAAAAGATTATCCAGGTTATCTTGCCAGTTAAGGAGCATGAAGGCGTTGGTATCATAAGAACCGCCAGAATATGCACCTGAACGCTTGCCTTGATTTTCATACACATCAATCCAACGTTCGCTGAAGGCACGTTTAACTCGGCTCAAGTAATCCTCACCAAGAACTGCCAAAGCTTCCTCTGCTTTCTTCAAGGCTTCCTCATAAGTAAAGCTGTATTCCACTGAAGACAATGGTGTGTAGACATCGTACATCTTGAGATCTGGAATACCCAAGATTTTTGAACGAAGAGCCAAATAACGATGCAAGAGTGGCAAATGCTTACGAACAGCAGATACTAGATTGTCATAAACACTTTCTGGCACAAAGTTTGCTGCAAGAGCTGCTTCACGCGCACTCTTATAGTTTCGAACTTTTGCACGGTAGTTTTGCACTTTAACATTGGTCTGCAAGGTTTTAGCGTAAGTGTGCTGGTATTGCTCATAAGTAGCATAGAGGGCTTCATAAGCTCCACGACGAACCTCACGATTCTTAGATTCTACCAAGCGCATATAAACGCCGTGTGACAATTGAACTTCATTTCCATCTTCATCTTTAACAAATGGAAAGACGATATCTGCATTATCTAAAATAGCAAAGGTTTCACTAGCAGCACCGAAGATTTCACCAGCACTTGCAAGCAACTCTTCTTCACGTTGTGAAAGGACATGGTCCTTATTTTGCAATAGTTTATCAAAGAAGTGTTTATAAGGCTGGAGTTTTGGTTCTTCTGTTAAAAAGTTTTGATACTGATCTTCTGTGATAGCCATAAATTCCGGCTCATAGAAAGAGAAGACCTGATCAAGTTGACTATAAAGAGCCATTGCTTTTGCATAGTATTCTTGATACTTAGCTACTCGAGTATCTTGGTCGTTTTTCATATGTGCATAGACATAAAGTTTTTCAAGACGACGACTCAAGTCCAGATAACGCTCTGTAATGTCAAGAAGGCTTTCTGCACTATCCAAGAGATGTCCTTCAAGACTAGCTGCTTGTTTTGTATCTTCCGTTAAAAGGGCGAGTTCTTCTTCCCATTTCTGGTCAGTTTCAAAGATCGTTGATAGATCCCATGTATCTTTTTCATTGATTTCATTTCGTTGTAATACCATAAGTTTCCTCCATCCTTTCTATTTTACCATATTTTTTAAGAAATATTGCTGATAAAAGGCAGGTGGATAGAGCTTTTGTGTGTCAATTTTGGGATTTAGTTGATAATAAGCCTGAAAATTATCGTAATAGCCCTGCAAATCTACAGTTATCTGACAAAATAGACCATGTTCTATCGGCCTTACTTGGGGATACCAGTCCGGATGCTTCAGGTTCAAAAGGTTCTCTCCTCTTAAGTAGGCTTGAGCTTGTTTCTTCATCCAATTGGGATTTTGATAGTAGAGTTGTTTTTGAATGTAATGACAAATATCTATGTCTTGCTCAACTGAAAAAGTGATAAGAGTTTGTTTCTGATAAGGACTACGTAAAATTTCTAGGAGGTTTCCTTTGCCATAAGAAAATTCCTTGACCTGATAATGGAGTTTCCCTTTCAAATCTTGGTGAAGGAGGTACTTAAGTCTTAAAACTTGTTTTTTATGGTCTAACTCCCAAATATGAAAGCCCATATTATTACTGAAGTAAAGAAAATCTCTCTGAAGTTTAGTTAGACGCTCTCTTAACCAGAGCTTTTTTCCTAGTAGCCAAAGAACTTGAATTCCCAAATTTCGATAACCATTGCTTCTATCCCTCAAAAGGTCACATGAAATGGGACTGCACTGAATTTCTAGTGCTAATTGCTTATTGATGAGGATATCTGCGATTTGCTTAAGTTCAGGTATGGGATATTCCATTTCAACCTCATTATTCTTCTTAGCCCAATAAAAAAGACTTTTCTTATTTTCTAGGTGTTCTGGTCCTTCATTTTCATGAAAAAAATCACATTTTTTGAGACTTTCATGAGCGAAATGTGAACGCACGTTTTTTCCTTTCCTCAAGCGAACACTCGTTCCACAAGCCGGACAATAATAAACTTGCTTCTTTACTTCATCCTCTAAAGCGCTGATTAAATCCCCATTTTCATCTCTAGCTAAAAACATATATCCCCCCTTTTCTACTTTATTCGAAAAGGATAAGAAAAAGGCTGAGAAAACCAGCCTTTCCATTATATTTTTAGAATAATCCTTTAATCCAGCTCATATTTTATGCTTTTTGATATGTTTTTGTAACATGGGAATCAGATTTGAAATTTGATCTTGTTTAATCACCAACACACCGTACTCTTGACAGCGATGGTTATATACGGGATTGATTTTCCCAGAGCAAACAATTAATTTCAAACAAGTTTCACCAGCAAAATGATTGGCATATACCTCTACTTCATTAATAGCTTCTACAGACAAGTCTGTCATTTTACAAGATATAAAAATAATGGATTGACCTTTACGGAGGACAACATCAATTTCATTTTGTACATTATCAACTTCAGGGAAAATACCATTCCAGTCAATTTCTGCCCCTATCATACATTCATCAAAATACTCTGACTCTATCGCTAAAAGATAGAGATATAATTCTAAAATATGACCTTTTGTGCGACAGAGCAATTGTGCCTCAGAGCTAGAAAAAGTGTAACTAATATGTTCGGAACTTTCCTCATCAATATGAATCAAGTTAGCTTCTGTTAGTAGAGGAATCATTGATTCTGGATAAGAGTACCTTTTTCCGTTACTTTCCAAAACTTTTACTGTTTCAGCATGAAAATCAACTGTTTTAGCTAATGCAAAGAATTGAGTAATCTGATACCATTGCTCTGGGTTTAAAATTGCATAGCTGGCTAATTTTTTGATGGTAATCATTTGTTTCGGACTATATTTAGGTTGTTTCGATTTGATGAGTTTGCCACCCCGTAAGGCCATCAACTGTTCAATGGTCAGATCAGGAATTACTAACTCTTCCTTTTCCACCTTCCCCATCTTCCATTTGAATTGTTTTCCTTGCTCAATATCAATTGCAACAATCGGTAATTGCTTTTCCAAACCGTACTGATAAAGGAAAATAGCTAATATCGAATCTCCTCCAAAAACATCTAAAGTCACTGAATCATAATTAGTCAAGAAAAGATTCAAATCATCCGTAATCTTATCTAGACTTATTTGCCGAAAATGTACTTGCTTTAAGTGTGGAACTTGATCCAGCAAAAAATGTTTCAAGGACAACCTTTCTTCTTCTGTAATTTTTTTCAGAGAGAGAAATAGAACCTCGTCACAATCACAAATAAAAGTCTGATAAACATTTTTCTCGATAGTGTGATGATCAAAAAGTTCGACTAAAAGACTTGGCATGTCGCTACCTTCCTATTAAAGACTTATTAGTAGTATGGAAAATTTAAAATTTCTTATTGTAAACTTCATAGAAATATGGGTTAAGAGATTGTCTTTAGCATTTTCTACACATCTAGTATAGCATAATTCAGTTGATTGGCCCTCAAGTCTTTATATAAAAAAACGAATAGAAATTGATAGCTTTTCTATTCGTTTTAAGATTTTATTTTATCTTTTTAGCCAACATAGTAGCAAATCGTAGTTGGATACGATTTCCGTTTTCATCACGACGGTGGAGATGGCCAGGATTTTCATTGTACTTAACCAATTCCCAGTCCTTGTAGTAATTTGACAACTCACCTTCTTTAAAAGTGAATGGGAAGTTTACTGAGCAAGGATAATCCTCTGTATCCATAGCACACACAATCAAATTGTAACCTCCAATTGAGGTTTGTTCTTGCATGTTTCGAATAATAGCTGGAATGCGATCTGCTTGTAAAAACATGAGAACAACAGTCGATACGATAAAATCGTAAGTTTGTCCAATGCTAGCTGAATTGATATCGTAGATACCGACAGGCATTTCTAGGTCTTCTTGCTCCACAATACTTTGCAAGATTTCAAGAGATAGCTCATTTTGATCTACAGCTGTGACATCAAAGCCATGTTGAGCTAGAAAGAGTGCATTTCTTCCTTGACCACATCCTAGGTCTAGTGCCTTACATGGTTTTACTGTATCCATAGCTTCTAAAACTTCCGAATGGACTGGATTGCTATTGTATTTCTTAGGGAAATAATCCTCTGATTTACAATGAAATTCCAAGTACCATTCCACATCTTCTGTGGCAGCTTCTACTCTGTGCCAAGCTTGAGGTTGTGCCATAGGATTATCAGCACCTGCTTCAAAAAAGTGCTCGGCTAAAACTTCCCCGTCTTCAGTCAACTCAATAAACTTTAGAGTCCCTTTTAATACGGTAATCTTGCCCCAGGTTCCGACCTTAGTATTGTGTTTTCTTTGAACAGCTTCAGGCATGGTGTCTTTATTCCAGACAGGCATGCGTTTATAGGCAACTAGTTTTTCCATTTAGTTCACTCTTTCTATCGATGGTTAACTGCTTTCATGACACGCGCAATATCACGATCTTGCTCACGACGTTTGATAGACTCCCGTTTGTCATAGTCGTGTTTCCCTTTTGCAAGTCCTAAGAGTAGCTTGGCGTAGCCATCTTTGATGTAGACTTTAAGTGGAACCAGAGTCATTCCGGTCCCTTTGGTTTCTTGCTCCAACTTTTGGATTTGTTTTTTATGAAGGAGAAGTTTACGACGACGTTCTGGCTCCTGGTTCCAGATGTTGCCTTCCTCATAAGGAGCGATATGGACATTACTAAGCCAAACTTCCCCATTCTTAACCTGGGCAAACCCATCTTTCAGATTGATGCGGGCTGCTCGAACACTCTTGATTTCTGTTCCTGTCAGGACCATTCCTGCTTCTAGCGTATCAACGATTGTATAGTCGTGGTGCGCCTTTTTATTTTGCGCGACGACCTTTCCCTCGCCCTTTGCCATGCTTAGCTCCTTTCTTTGCTACTTCCTTATAAAAAGGTTTCTTGCTCTTTTTCTTTTTATCTTTTGGAGAATGCTTGCGCTTATCACTTGAGCGACTAGCTTTTCTCTTGTCTTCTTTCTTATCTGAACGACGACCTCTATCCTTACGACCAGACTGTTTCAAACCTTTCTCAATGACATCAAATTCGCTTGGAATAAAGGAGAAATCAATCTCACCAGTCATCTTATCTGCTCTTTCAACTCGAATGCGTATCTGTTGTCCCACACGGAAGGTAATACCTGATTTCTCCCCACGGAGGGTTAAATCGCGTTCATTAAAATGGTAAAATTCAGGTAGATTGGTAATGTGAATCAATCCTTCAACTGTATTTGGTAATTCAACAAAAAGACCAAATTTAACAATACTTGAAACAACTGCATCATACTCTTCACCAACGTACTCTTCCATGTATTCAGCTTTTTTCATGGCTTCGACTTCACGCTCTGCCTCGATAGCACGGCGCTCACGGTTTGAAGATTGAGTCGCAATCTCTGGAATGACCTGTTCAAAATGATCTGCTACATCCTTAGAACGTCCATAGTCGCGAATCATACGATGAACAAGAAGGTCAGGATAACGACGAATTGGACTGGTAAAGTGCGTGTAATAGTCCGCGGCTAGACCATAGTGACCGTGATTATGCTCAGAATAACGAGCCTGTTGCATCGAACGCAGAAGCATCATGGACAATACATCTGCATAAGGTTCTCCCTCAACAGCACGCATGATGTCTTGGAGTGCTTCCTGGCTAATCTCACTGGCAGTCCCATAAATTCGCAAACCAAAGCTCGAAGCGTAATCAATAAATTTCTGAACTTTTTCAGCTTTAGGTTCCTCATGGATACGATAGATAAAAGGTAAATCAAGCTTGCTAAAGTGCTCGGCAACTGTTTCGTTGGCAATCAGCATAAAGGACTCAATCATACGTTCAGCAACACCACGATGACGAAGAACAATATCAACTGGCTTGCCTTTTTTATCTACCAAAATCTTAGCTTCATTAGTATCAAAATTTAAAGCACCACGCTTAATTCGCATACTTTCCAAAGTCTCATGGAGCTTGGCCATAAGTTCGATACTAGGAACAATTTTCTTATAGTCTTGTCTCTTCTCCTCGTCACCAGCTAAAATGTCATTGACATCACTATAAGTCATACGAAAACTTGTCTTGATAACAGTCTGTGTAATCGTATAATTACGAACACGACCATTTTTATCAATCTCCATAATAGCAGACTGAGTCAAGCGGTCCACTTGAGGGTTAAGAGAACAGATACCGTTTGAGAGGCGCTCTGGCAGCATTGGAACTACACGGTCTGTCACATAGACAGAGGTCGCACGATTGAGGGCTTCCTTGTCAAGAGCAGAACCATCTGTCACATAGTAGGAGACATCGGCAATGTGAACACCTAGTTCGATATTTCCATTTTTCAATGGTTTAATATGAACAGCATCGTCTAAGTCCTTAGCATCGGCTCCATCTATGGTAAATGTAATTTCATCTCTCAGGTCCAGACGGCCTTCCAGATCCTTCTCTGATGGTGCATCCGGAACACTCTCCGCTTCTTTAAGAACAGCCTCTGGAAATTCAGATACAATGTCCATTGACTCCAAGACCTCGAGGACATCAATCCCTGCATCTGTAGAATGTCCAACAACATCTAGGATACTAGCGACAAAGAAATCGTGTTTCTTACTTGGGTACTTATCAATAAAGACCTTGAGGACTTCTGTACCGTCTAATTGAATAGCTGGCTTTTTAACATAGATTGGTTGACTAATTTTTTGATTTTTTGAACGGATATAGCCCGCATACTTGGGCTTTTCCTCATCAAGAACGATTTGCCCAACAACTGTCGTTAGACTGTGCTCTAGGATGTCGATAATCTTTGCTTCTGCAGCGGTTCCTTTGTTACGGTCAGCAACTTTCTTAATGACAATTTCAACAGTATCGCCATCAATGGCATAGTTAACATCACTTTTTCCAACAAAAAGATCGTCTTCTTCGCCTTCAAGACTAACAAAACCGAACCCATTTTTATGGGCATGGAAAATTCCTTTCAGGGTAATCTCATGTTTTTTCTTCTGTTCTAGGGTTAAACTACCATCTTCTTCAAAGCGAATCTGGTGCTTACGTTCCATCAAGGAAAGAGTTTTGATTAACTCACGGAAGTCCTTTGAACCATCCTTCCCGAGAGCTTGAGCCAAGTCATTGACAGTGACTCGTCCCTTTTCTTGTATATATTCTTTTATTCTATCTTTCATGTTTTCTTTCTAGATTTTTTAAATTCCTTTTGCTGTAAAACCTTCTCAAACATCATTTAATACTCAATAAAAATCAAAGAGCAAACTAGAAAGCTAGGCGCAGGTCGCTCAAAAGACCGTTTTGAGGTTGCAGATGGAAGCTGAC
>NZ_KV794997.1:66289-189861 GCF_001808865.1 Streptococcus sp. HMSC061D10
GTTTGAAGAGATTTTTGAAGAGTATAAAAATAAAAATAGGCAAAGACCTAGTCCCGCCCATTATTTTCTTATCTACTTGATAATACCGTCAATGCTAAGGCAATGGCTAGCCAGAAAAAGACTAAAATTCCTGTCAAACGTTGCATTACAGCTTCAAAACCGCGCGCTTTGCTACGTTCAAACAAATCACCTGCACTGGCATCAAATACATTGCTAGATTGGTTTTTAGTTGGTTGCATGAAAATTGCAATCACAATCACAACAGATAATACTAATAGAATGGTTAATAATAGGTTATACATATCAAACTCCTTAAAATCCCTATTATTCTACCATAATTTCTACTTAGATTCAAGATGTAGAGTCACTTTTCTTTCTTTTGGGCAATACTTTAAGACCTCAATCTTGTCTGGATGGGTTTTGGAGTTCTTACTGGTTAGATAATTGATGCTACCACAAGAGGAGCATTTGAGATTGATTTTTACTCGCACTAGATTTCCTTCACTTTTAATAATGTTCTAAATTGGATAAGGTTAAATAAACAACTGAGAGCTACACAAAGAGCTGTTGCATAGAATACTGAGTGATAGCCAAATTGTCCCGCTACTGTTGATCCTGCTAAGGGACCTATCACTCCTCCTAGATAAAAGAATACTTGATTAAAGGCAAATACCCTTGAAATGCCTGATTTGGGGGTCATCTTGCTAAGGAGTGCATTTACACCAGGGATCAGAGCTCCTGTCCCCAGACCAAATAGAAAACGATAGAAGCCTAATTGGAATGGGCTAGTCGCATTTGCACATAATAGATATATGAAAACTGAATATACCTGAGCTAGGACAAGGAGTCGATGATTGCCCACTTTATCACCTAGTTTCCCCATGATACCTGCACTCATCATACTTGAAAATCCCATGCTGGATACAATCAAACCAGAGACAAAGAGAAGATTTTCTTTCTGTCCCAGATCTCGTACATACAGGGCAAGGATGGGACCGATAGATTGGGCAGCAAATTGAATCACAAAGCTAGTTAGAAATAAATTTATCAGGAGAAAAGGATATTTAACAGAAGTAAAGAGCTCTCTTGTAGGGAGTGCTTTTTCTTTTGGCACTGGTTGAAAGTTTTCTTTGATAAAAAGAATGGTTAAGATAGCTGCCAAGAACAGGAAACTACCAACCAATAAAAAGACATTCCGAATGCCAAAAATTTCAGCAATGAAACCACCTACAAATGGACCAGTCAAAGTTCCAGCGACAACACCAGTTGATAAAGTCCCTAGAGCGTATCCTGACCTATCTTTGGGAACTTGACTTGCAATTAAAGCTGTCGCATTGGGTACAAATCCTGTAAAAACACCATTAAGAAAGCGTAAGAACAAGAGCCAGAAAACATTTGGAACAAATGCCAGACCTCCCATAGTAATAGTCATGGCTAGCCCTGCACGAATCATCATGGGTTTTCGACCATACTTGTCTGCTAATATTCCCCAAATTGGTGATACAAAGGCTGCAGAAATGGCTGAGACTGATATAGCTAAACCTGAATAAAAGGTAACTTGATCCCCTTCAATTCCTAACTGTTCGAAAAAAATAGGCATGAAAGGAACAACAAGAGAAATGCTGGCTCCTGTTAAAAAACAACCAAACCAAGCAATACGAAGATTATCCTTCCAACTAATCTCTTGCATGGGCATCGCCTCCTTCAAGTAAGGTCACTACTTGACTCAAAAGCTGCTCTCGACTGCCGTTATTGTCTAATATATAAGTAGCAGATTTCTTCTTTTCTTCTAAAGGCCACTGTGAAGCTAAACGAGTTTCAGCTGACTCTTTGGATAACTGATCACGGTTCATTAAGCGATCCAGCTGAGTATCTCGGCTTACATAAACTAGCCAAGTTTCATCGAACCATGAAGCATAGTCCTGTTCAAAAAGCAATGGAATATCCATGAAAAATACGTCCTCAGTCTGAGCTAACTTGTCTCTCAAAGAGCCCAATTCTTCACGGATGATTTGTCCTTGAGTTTCTTTAGACCATTCTCTCTCCTCAGAGTTAGAAAAGATCAGACTGGCAAGTAATGGACGATCCAGCCCCCCATCTTCTAGAAGGACTTTTTCACCGAAATGCTCTACTAAAATCTGATAAAGGCGACCATCAGGTTTTTGAAGTTGGTGGACAAGAGCATCCGCATCTACCACTTCAAAGCCTTGTTGTCTTAGAAAATTTGTGACAGTGGATTTCCCAGTTGCAATACCACCAGTGATTCCAATTATTTTTCCCATCACTTTCTCCTTTGACATTTTGGACAAAAATGGGTTCCTCTACCGCCAAGCTGAATTTTTTCGATGATGGATCCACAACGTGAACAAGCTTGTCCAGCTTTATCATAGACCTGATGAAAATCCTGCATGGTTCCATCTTCACCAAAAGCATTAGTATAGGTGCGAATGGTTGAACCGCCTTTTTCAACAGCCTGCCCCAAGACTGCAATGGTCTGTTCATGAATAGCTGTCGCTTCAGCTCTTGTCAAACTCTGAGAAGGACTAGCTGGATGAACCTTGGCCCTCCAGAGAACTTCATCCACGTAGATATTACCCAATCCTGCAACGAGAGTCTGGTCGAGAAGATGCGATTTGATAGTTTTTTTAGATTTCTTCAGGGCAGCTATAAAATTCTCTAAGTCAAAATCCTGTTCAGTAGGTTCTGGTCCAAGCTTTTTAGATACAAAGTAAGCATCTAAGAGTTCAGGAGCAAGCAATTCCATAGTTCCAAACTTGCGTACATCCTCGTACACCAAAGTACCACCATCTTCAAACTGGATAAAAATATGAGCATGCTTACGCTCAGGAACATTGGTTGGGTAATAAAAATACTTGCCTTCCATCCTTAGATGAGAAATCAAGACCTTATCTGTCAGGTAGAAAAGTAAATACTTGCCACGGCGCCCCATCGATTGAATCTCTTGACCAGGCACTTCATTTTGAAACTCGTCCAAATCTTTCTTAATCATCTTGGGATAGCGAATTTCTATACTCGAAATCTTTTTCCCTAGAATCAGTTTTTCAAGACCTTGTCGAACCGTTTCGACTTCAGGTAATTCAGGCATAACTCCTCCTTCTCTAAAAACAAGAAGCAGGCTACTGCCCACCTCTTCTTAATATTCTTTTTCGTTATAGCCAAAGTCAGCCAAATCTAGCTTCTTATCTCGCCAGTTTTTCTTAACCTTGACCCAAGTTTCTAGGAAAACCTTGTCCCCTAGCATAAGCTCGATATCACGACGGGCCATAGTCCCAATTTTCTTGAGCATGGCACCACCTTTACCGATGACAATCCCTTTTTGGCTATCACGTTCGACCATGATAGTTGCTCGAATATGAACCTTGTCTGTATCCTCGTCTCGTTTCATAGAGTCCACCACTACTGCAACTGAGTGTGGAATTTCTTCACGAGTTAAGTGTAAGACCTTTTCACGAATCATCTCAGAAACCAAGAAACGCTCTGGATGGTCTGTGATTTGATCGGCTGGGAAATACTGGAAACCTTCCTCAAGATTTTCACTGAGAATATCGATTAGACGAGAAACGTTATTTCCCTGAAGGGCTGAAATAGGAACAATTTCCTTAAAGTCCATCTGATTGCGGAAATCATCGATTTGAGCCAAGAGTTGGTCTGGATGAACCTTGTCAATTTTATTGACCACCAAAATTACAGGAACTTTAGCAGCCTTGAGTCGTTCGATAATCATATCGTCGCCCTTACCACGCGCCTCATCTGCTGGCACCATGAAAATTACGGTGTCCACTTCACGAAGGGTGCTATAGGCAGACTCTACCATGAAATCTCCGAGTGCTGTTTTAGGCTTGTGAATGCCTGGTGTATCGATAAAAACGATTTGCTCCTTATCAGTGGTGTAGATCCCCATGATTTTATTGCGAGTTGTCTGCGCCTTATCACTCATAATGGCGATCTTTTGCCCCATAACGTGATTTAAAAAAGTTGACTTCCCTACATTTGGACGTCCTAAAATGGCTACAAAGCCTGATTTAAATGTCATAATTTCCTCTTACTGTTTAAAATAATAAATCCCAAATCCGTGGGAGAAAGATGAGTGCACCTGTCAAAGCGGCAAAAAGTGAGACCACAAGCACGGCACCAGCCGCCATGTCTTTAGCTTTTTTTGCCAACATAGAAAAGTGATAGTGACTTGCCAAATCTACTACATTTTCAATAGCTGAATTAATAATCTCAAAAGCTACTACCATGAAAATGCTCAAAAGCAGAAATAACCATTCGATTCGTGACACCTGAAAAACAAAACCTGCAAGGACAACTATTAGAGCTGTCACTGCATGCTTTCTCATGTTACGTTCTTCCTTAATCGCAGTAAAAATCCCTGTAATGGCAAATTCTAAACTGGAGATTAGGTCACGATTTTTCCATTTTCGTTTATTGTCTTGTGAGTCCATAGGCTGTCAAAATTTCTTCTTGTAAACCGAACATCTCCGCTTCTTCCTCGGGAGTGTAGTGATCATAGCCGTTAATGTGTAAAAAGCCGTGCACTGCCAAGAAGCCCATTTCACGCTCAAAACTATGACCGTACTCCTCAGCTTGCTCATGTGCCTTATCAATGGAAATGAAAAGCTCACCGATATAAGCATCAAATTCTGACATCATATCTGCCAAGTCGGGATCATTTTCCAGATCTTCCTCATCAAAGGCAATCTCTAACTCCGGCTTATATTCAAGACTGATAACATCTGTTGGACGATCGGTATCACGAAACTCTAGATTGAGTTCATGGCTTCGTTCGTTGGTCACAAATGTGACCGCCATTTCCTTGTCTTCTTTTCCAATTTTTTTTGCAGCAAATTCTAAAATTTCCTGTGTTTGTTCTAAAATTTCTTTTGAAACTTGTCCAGTTTCATCTACCATTTCAATATACATGTGCTTCTCGATTCTCTTTACTTGGCTTTATTATATCACATTTCTATGATTTTATTCTACCTTTTTGATATAATACTATGGAATACATTCACGAGGAGAGAACCATGTCATTTGATGGATTTTTTTTACACCACATGGTTGAGGAATTGCGAACTGAACTACTAAATGGTCGCATCCAAAAGATTAATCAACCCTTTGACCAAGAATTGGTCCTGCAAATCCGTAGCAATCGTAAAAGTCATCGTTTGCTCCTGTCTGCCCATCCAGTTTTTGGACGCATCCAGTTAACAGAGTCCACCTTTGAAAACCCTGCTCAGCCATCTACTTTTATTATGGTATTGAGAAAGTATCTTCAAGGAGCAGTTATTGAGTCAATCGAGCAAATTGAAAACGATCGTATCGTGGAAATCACGGTTTCCAATAAAAACGAGATTGGGGACCATATCCAGGCCACGCTTATTATCGAGATTATGGGCAAACATAGCAATATTCTCCTTGTAGATAAGTCTAGTCACAAAATTCTTGAAGTTATCAAGCATATCGGTTTCTCTCAAAATAGCTACCGTACCTTATTACCAGGTGCTACTTATATCGCTCCTCCAAGTACAGAGGCGCTCAATCCTTTTATGGTCAAGGACGAAAAACTCTTTGAAATTCTACAAACCCAAGAGTTAACTGCTAAAAATCTTCAAAACCTCTTTCAAGGTTTGGGAAGAGATACAGCAACCGAGTTAGAAAGACAACTGCTTAATGATAAACTAGCCACTTTCCGGAACTTCTTTGGACAAGAAACCAACCCTTACCTAACAGATAAATCCTTTTCTTGTGTGCCTTTTTCTAGTAAAACAGCGGAGAATTTTGACAGTCTTTCACAATTACTTGATATCTATTATAAGGATAAAGCCGAACGTGACCGAGTGAAACAGCAGGCTAGCGAACTAATACGTCGCGTCGAAAACGAACTACAAAAGAATCGGCAAAAACTAAAGAAACAGGAAAAAGAACTTCTGGCTACCGAAAATGCAGAAGAATTTCGTCAAAAAGGTGAGTTACTAACCACTTTCCTTCATCAAGTTCCCAATGACCAAGATCAAGTCATTTTGGAAAACTACTACACCAATCAACCTATCACAATTGCACTTGATAAGGCATTAACGCCAAACCAAAATGCTCAACGCTACTTCAAACGCTATCAGAAATTAAAAGAAGCTGTTAAATACTTGACTGACCTGATTGAAGAAACCAAGGAAACCATTCTCTATCTAGAAAGTGTCGAAACGGTACTCAATCAAGCCGGACTCGATGAAATTGCTGAAATTCGTGAAGAATTGATCCAAACAGGATTTATCCGTCGAAGACAAAGGGAAAAAATCCAGAAACGACAAAAACCTGAGCAGTATCTAGCTAGTGATGGAAAAACGATCATCTTTGTGGGGCGCAATAACATACAAAACGAGGAATTGACCTTTAAAATGGCCCGTAAAGAAGAACTCTGGTTCCACGCTAAGGATATCCCTGGAAGTCATGTTGTTATCTCAGGCAATCTCAATCCTACTGATGAGGTTAAAACAGACGCTGCAGAACTTGCAGCCTACTTCTCTAAGGGACGTCTCTCAAACCTCGTTCAGGTGGATATGATTGAAGTTAAAAAACTCAACAAACCAACTGGTGGAAAACCTGGTTTTGTCACCTATACTGGACAAAAGACACTCCGTGTTACACCCGACCCTGAAAAAATTCAGTCCATGAAAATCAAATAAAGTCTTGTATACTGGTGGGCTGTTACTGCTATAGACTCAAATAAAAATGGGAGGTAAGCTCAATGCTACGGCATATCAAGTCTATTTTAACCATTATATTCGGAGCTGCCATCTATGCCTTCGGACTCACGTATTTCGTTGTGCCCCACCACTTATTCGAGGGGGGAGCAACTGGGATCACCTTGATTACCTATTATCTCTTTAACATTCCCATCTCCTTGATGAACCTGTTAATCAATATCCCGCTCTTTATTCTAGCCTGGAAAATATTTGGTTCAAAGACTCTGTACACAAGTTTGCTCGGAACCATTTCCTTATCCATTTGGTTAGCAATCTTTGAAAAGATTCCTCTCCACTTTAATCTTGAAGGAGATTTGGTTATCGTTGCCTTGGTTGCGGGTGTTCTTTTGGGACTTGGTCTAGGTGTTATCTTCAATGCTGGTGGTACCACTGGTGGAACAGATATCGTCGCTCGAATTCTCAACAAGTACACCAATATCTCCGTTGGAAAATTACTCTTTGCACTAGACTTCCTTATCCTAATGCTCATTTTAATTATTTTCCAAGACCTTCGTCTCGTAACCTATACACTTTTATTTGACTTCATCGTCTCTAGAGTTATTGACTTGATTGGTGAAGGCGGATATGCTGGTAAAGGATTTATGATCATCACCCAAAAGCCTATGGAGTTAGCTGATAAAATCAATGAAGAGCTCGGTAGAGGTGTCACCTTCATTTCTGGGCAAGGCTACTACAGTCAAAAAGATTTGAAAATTATTTACTGTATCGTAGCAAGAAATGAAATGATTAAGATGAAAGAAATGATACATACCGTGGATCCGATGGCCTTTATTACCATCACTGAAGCACACGAAATTTTAGGAGAAGGGTTCACCTTCGTAAAAGAAGAAACTTCATAACATCTAAATATCAAAAATGAGGCTGGGACAAAAGTCCTAGCCTCTCAATTGTCTTTGGATTGTCGAGCAAGACGCAGTGGTTGAGTGGGCTCTACTACGCTGATTTCATCAGCTTTTACAGCCCTACTCAACTGTGCGGAGGTGGGACGACGAAATCGAATTCTAACGAATTACCGATTTCTGTCCCACTCTCATTTTTTTGATGATAAAAACGGAAGAAATAAATCTTCCGTTTCAAAAATCATTATTTTTCAGCTGTCAATGCTGCCATAGTGATGTAGTTGTATGGTTTATTGAAGTGTGGCAAGAAGAATAGGTCTGTCAAGGCCAATTTTTCAATTGTGACGTGTTCTTGGATAGCAAGTGAGAACATATGGATTCCCATAGCGATTCCAGGATCACGTGATACCATTTGAGCACCAAGGATTTCACGGCTATCTTTGTCGAAGACAATCTTGATAGCTACTTCATGGTTGTCATGTTTCATAAATTCTGGTTTTTGAAGATCGTTGAAGCCAGTTTCAGTTGCATTGTAGCCTGCAGCTTTTGCTTTTTCAAGAGTCAAACCAGTTGAAACCATGTGAAGACCGTAGATAGAGATACCGTTTGATCCTTGAACACCGATTCCTTCAAGTTCATGTCCACAAGCGTTGTATGCACCTACGATACCAGTACGAACTGCGTTTGATGCAAGAGCGATGTAGCTAGTGTCTTTACGAGCGTTATCATAAACAGTCGCACAGTCACCCACAGCAAATACACCTGGGATAGATGTTTCTTGTTTTTTGTTAACAAGGAAAGCACCGTTGCGGAAGAGTTCAATCTTACCATCAGCAAGAGCTGTGTTAGGACGGAAACCAACTGCAAGGATAACCATATCAACGTCAAAGCTTTCTTTGTCAGTGATCAAGCGTTCAACTTTACCATCACCTTCGATAGCTTTTACAGTTTGACCAAGTGCCAAGCGGATGTTGTGGTCTTCCAAGTTTTTAGCCATCAATTGAGTGAAGTCTTTGTCGTAGTATCCGTTCAAGACTGTATCTACGATATCAACAAGAACAACTTCTTTTCCAAGACGTTCGAATGCTTCAGCAAGCTCAACACCGATGTATCCACCACCAACAACAGCGATACGGTTAAGATTTTGGCTCTTATCTGCAAGTTTGTTGATAACTTCTTCAGCGTTTTGATACAATTTAACGAATTGTACATTTTCAAGAGTAGCTTTGAACTCACGGTTACCTTTAACAATTTCAACACCTTCAATTGGTGGCAAGATTGGTGTAGAACCAGTTGCAAAGATCAATTTTTCGTATGATTCTTTATGTTCTTTTCCGTCAACTTCTGCAGTGACAACTTTGTTGTCATAGTCGATTGAAAGAACTGGAGAGTTCATGTAAACTTTAGCGCCTTTTGCTTCCAATTTTTCTTTGTCAGAGTAGAACAATCCTTCAGCACCGTCGATTTGCTCACCAATCCAAAGAGCCATTCCGCATCCAAGGAATGAAATGTTTGAGTTTTGGTCAAATACAACGATTTCGTTTTCGTTGCCAAAGTTGTCCAACATAGTGTTGATACATGCAGTTCCAGCGTGGTTAGCACCCACGACTACGATTTTACTCATTAGATAATTCCTACCTTTAATTTTTTATTTACCTTTCTAGTATATCATTATCTGTGAGCGTTTACAAGCTTTTTGACTAGTTTACTGTTTTTTTGAAATTTTTTTGAAATATATATCAATTTATTTTCAACCTTTTCAAAGTTTTTTGCACATTTTTTATTTCTTCAAGCATATTTCTTGACTTTTTGTAAAAAATAATTTGTGAAAACGCTGACTTTATGATATTCTATTTATATGGAAATGAAATATAAATCTTCAGATTGCTTTCAAATCTGGATTTACAACTATTTCCAATTGATTTGAAGGGAGTTGATTTTTTGCCTCTCAGTTCATTATCTGAACGGTTAATGGGAACTACGATTACTATTTCCTTGGTACATGAACAAGCGGATAATCTTCTCCGTCAAGCTTTTGATTTGCTCAAGGAACTTGAATTTCGATTTAATGCGAATAGCACCGAATCAGAATTGATGGAAATTAACTATCAGGCGGGAATTGCTCCAGTTAAGGTCCATCCTGATTTGTTTGAACTGATTTCTTTAGGATTAGAACACAGTCTAGCTCCTGGAAGTCATCTCAACATTAGCATTGGTCCCTTGGTACAAACCTGGCGTATTGGTTTTTCCGATGCAAAAGTTGCTAGTCCTGAAGAAATTTCTACGGTTTTACCATTGATAGATCCCCGTTTTATCAAGCTTGATTCAATTGATTCTACTGTTTTTTTAGAAAAAAAAAGGATGAAAATTGACTTAGGTTGTTTAGCAAAGGGGTATAGCGCAGATAAGGTTGCAACTTTCTTAAAAGAAAATGGCATCACTTCTGCTCTTATCAATCTAGGAGGAAACATCCTCACAATTGGAAACAACCAATCAAAAGATGATCGACCGTGGCAAATCGGTATTCAAGATCCTAATCACCCACGCGGTAATCACCTGATGACCTTGTCTATTACTGGTAAGTCAGTTGTTACATCTGGAATTTATGAACGGCATCTTAAAATTGATGGAAAGGATTATCATCACATTTTCGATAGTGAAACTGGCTATCCTATTGAAACGGATTTGGCTAGTTTAACGATTATATCTGACCGCTCAGTTGATGGTGAGATATGGACCACACGATTGTTTGGTGAGCGCAGCGCTTCTATCATGTGGCAAATCGAAAATATCGATGGAATCGAAGCCATCCTTATTGATAAAGATGGACATATCGCTTGTTCATCCGGTATCCAAAGATAATTAATAAATAATGCAAAAAGAGAAAGGAAAGCTCATGCTAAAACTTATTGCTATTGTAGGAACTAACTCTAAACGTTCCACAAACCGCCAACTGCTTCAATATATGCAAAAACACTTTGCTGATAAAGCAGAAATCGAATTGGTAGAAATTAAAGACCTACCAGTCTTCAACAAACCTGCAGATAAACTTATTCCTGCAGAAGCCTTAGAAATTGTTGCAAAAATCGAAGCAGCTGATGGTGTAATTATCGGCACTCCTGAATATAATCACTCAATTCCTGCTGTTCTTATGAGCGCTCTTGCTTGGATTTCTTATGGAGTATTTCCACTTCTTAACAAACCAGTGATGATCACAGGTGCTTCATACGGTACACTCGGTTCTTCACGTGCTCAATTGCAACTCCGTCAAATCCTAAATGCGCCTGAAATTAAAGCAAATGTTCTCCCAGATGAGTTCTTGCTCTCTCATTCTCTTCAAGCATTCGATAAGAATGGTGACTTGGTAGATCTTGATGTTATCAAGAAATTGGATGCCATCTTTGATGACTTCCGTATCTTTGTCAAGATTACAGAAAAATTGCGTAATGCACAAGAACTTCTTCGTAAAGATGCAGAAGAATTTGACTGGGAAAATTTGTAAGATAGGAGATCGAAAGAATGAAATTTGTTGGACTTGTTGGATCAAACTACGACCAATCATATAACCGCAAACTCTTGGAATTCATCCGTCGTAATTTCAAACTGAAATTTGAATTAGAAGTTCTTGAAATCGATGAAGTTCCAATGTTTAACCAAGACGAAAAATGGGACGAAAGTTTCCAATTGCGCCTTCTTTACAATAAAATTACTCGTGCTGATGGTGTGATTATTGCTACTCCTGAGCACAACCATACAATTTCTGCTTCACTCAAGTCAGTTCTTGAATGGCTTTCATATGAAGTACATCCATTTGAAAACAAACCAGTGATGATCGTGGGTGCTTCTTACTACGACCAAGGAACTTCTCGTGCCCAAGTTCACCTTCGTAAAATCCTTGACGCACCAGGGGTGAATGCCTATACTCTTCCAGGGAATGAATTCCTTCTTGGAAAAGCTAAAGAAGCTTTTGATGCTAATGGAAATATTATCAACGAAGGAACTGTTAAATTCCTTGAAACTTGTTTAGATAACTTTGTCAAATACGTAGGAGTCGTTTCTAAATTGAAAAAACCAAAACCAATTGAACCAGAAGACTTGGATTGTGGAAAACCAATCGCTACAACTATTACAGAAGTTGACCCTGATGATCCAGAATGGGTAGAAAAAGTTGCAGAAATTACAGGCGCTGTGTCTGGTGATACATATGTTAAACTTGACCATGGTATCTTGACTGTTAACCAAATTGATATGTTCTTGAAAGCTATGCCTTTTGAATTGACATACGCTGACGATAACAACCAATTCCTCTACTACAACAATGCTCACCAAGATCCAGACACCATGTTTGCAAAACGTGTACCATCTCAATCTGGTAGCCGTATGTCAACAGTTCATGGATCACTTCCACCTGCACGTATGAAAAACGTTGAGTGGGTTATTGGAACTCTTAGAAACGGTAACCAAGAATACGTACGTACCATTGTTCCAGGTTCACCTGCTGGTGTTATCAATACTCACAACTACCAAGCAATGTACTATCCTGATGGTTCATATGCTGGTATCAATGAAATTGTCTTTAACTTCCAACCATGGCTTGACTGGTACTTGAAAGAAACAGGTCAACGCTTGGTAGGAGGAAGCGGTCCGTTTGCTCCTGCTGGAGGTCACGGAGATGCCGATGCTACTTCTGGTGCTTCTGACTCAGCTGACGGAGGCCATGGAGATGCGGATGCTACTTCTGGGGCAAGTAACTAATACTCAATGAAAATCAAAGAGCAAACTAGGAAAAGCCGCAGGCTGTACTTGAGTACGGCAAGGTGAAGCTGACGTGGTTTGAATTTGATTTTCGATGAGTATAAAACTTAATACTAAAGGAACCTCTTTAGGTTCCTTTTTTTAAAACAAATACTCGATTAGCATAGGCTAACCGAGTATTTAATTTATTCAACTTATGAATTTGGATCGTCAAGACTACGACCATGCAAACCTTTTTCACGTTGTACCTGACGAAGTTTTTCAGGAGTCACATCATTTCCATCTTCATCAACGATTTTGATTCCTTCAATGTGATGACGAACAGAACGACGATAGCCTTCGATATACTCCTCACGAAGTTTAGCTTGTTCTACTTTTTCTTCTGCAGTCAAGCCTTCTGTTTTTTTCTTTTTCGCAAGCTCATTAATACGAGCGATTTTTTCTGGTGTCATATTTGGACCTCCAATCTACTTTTTAATTTTTATTTTGTATTAAGAAGATTAAAAGCAGCAACTGTTTTCGCTTTATTCACAAGTTCAGTTAGAATAGCTAGACGATTATTCTTAACATCAACATCCTCTGCCATAACCATAGTATTATCAAAGAAAGCATCAATAACAGGACTAAGGGCAAATAGTTGCGTCAATTTATCGTTAGCTGAACCTTTCAATTCAAGACTTTCGACAGCTTGAGCTAGTTCTTTTTCTTGTTCATTTTCAAAGAGGCTAGTATCAACTTTGACGGAGCCTTCTGCTTTTTCCGCTAGGTTAAAGGCACGAGATAAGGATTCAACTGATGATTTGTAGTTTTCAGTTTTTGCAGCTTCAGTTAAGGCTTCTGCTGCTTCAATCATATCTGCAACAACAAAGTTTGAACTTGCAAGAACAGCTTCCTTAATATCTTTTGCAGTAGAACCCATCATCTTATCAACACGAGCTTTGATGAAGTTAAGCACTTCTTCTTGATTATCGTAAGTTAGGCTATCAAATGATAAGGCATAAAGGCTAGCAATCAATTCGTCCATTGGAATATTCCATCCAAAGTCTTCCAAGATACGGACAATCCCTTGTGTTGCACGACGAAGGGCATAAGGGTCATTTGAACCAGATGGAATCAAGCCAACAGAGAAGAAGGACAAAAGAGTATCCAATTTATCGGCTAGTGCAAGTATTGCTCCAACTTTAGATTCAGGAAGAGCACCGTCTGCTGAATCAGGAAGATAGTGCTCACGAATAGCTTGTGCCACTGCTGCGTTCTCACCAGCGAGAAGAGCATATTTCTCACCCATGATCCCTTGAAGTTCATCAAATTCACCAACCATACCAGTCAAGAGGTCAAACTTATAAATAGCTGCAGCACGAGCAAGATCAATAGTTTCATCAAGTGATAAACCTGCTTTTTCTGCCAAAAGGATAGCAATTTGTCCAGTACGAATCATGTGTTCACGTAATGAACCAATCTTTTCATGGAAGGTTACATGTGATAATTTAGCTACAAGATCTTCAATCTTCAATTTTTGGTCTTCACGCCAGAAAAATTCACCATCTTCAAGACGCGCAACTAAGACTTTCTCATTTCCTCGGATGACATTATCCAAATACTCTGCATTTCCGTTACGAACAGAAATAAAGTTTGGTTTTAGATTTCCATCAAGGTCACGAACTACAAAGTAGCGTTGATGAGTCTCCATTGAAGTGACCAAAACCTCTTCTGGAACCTCTAGGTACTTAGGGTCAAAATTTCCCATGAAGGCAGTTGGGTATTCAACCAAATTCAGAACTTCATTCAAGAGTCCTTCATCAATTTGTACCAGAACACCTTCTTCAGCTTCAATAGCCTTAATTTGCTCACGAATCATATTTTCGCGCTCAATGCTATCAGCAATAACATAAACTTTGCGCAGGTCTTCTTCATAGCTGTCAGCATGCTGAATTTCTACTTCGTGACCAAGGAAACGATGTCCACGGCTAACTCTTCCTGAATGAATATCTAAGAAATCCATATCGAGTGCCACATCATTCAAAAGAACTGTCAACGTATGGACTGGACGGATATATTCAAAGGTATTGTTTGCCCAGTGCATACTTACTGGGAAGCTTAAACTAGCCAAAACTTCTGGAATTCCAGCCAAAACTTCCTCAGCTGGTTTTCCAGCCTCATGCTTAGTTACGTAGACATATTCTTCACCTTTGATTTCACGAAATTCGATATCATCTACAGTCAAGCCTTTACCACGGACAAAGCCTTGCGCTGCTTTAGAGAAATTTCCTTCTGCATCCAAAGCAATTTTTTTAGAAGGTCCTTTAAAATCTTCAGTCAAATCCGTTTGTTGGTCAGCCAAACCAAGTACGCGAACAGCCAAACGACGTGGAGTTGAGAAGGTTTGAATTCCTTCGTATGAAAGACGGTTATTATCCAAGAAGGCTGCCATTTTTTCGCCTAGTTGTTTTTCACTTGGTGTGACAACGTAGGCAGGTAACTCTTCGAGTCCTAGTTCTACTAATAAGTTTTTTGTCATGTTTTTTCCTTTACACAATCAATTAATTTTCTTCAACAAGACCTTTAGTAGTGGGGGACGCAAGCAAACCTTCGGTTTCATTGCTAACTGCCAAGCCTTAAGTCTCGTCAGTTCCCCAGTCGGATAAGAAACTTCTTATCCGACTTTCACTACAGCGGTCTTGTTTTATTTAGCGACCAACGGTCGACTTTCAGTCATTTATTCCTGTAATTCTCTTTATTCTTCCTCTTCTGCTAGGAGTTTTGCGCGTGTAGCTTCGTCAAGAAGTGGGTATCCAAGTTTTTTGCGTTCTGCTACGAATGTTTTAGCTACGACACGGGCTAAGTTACGGATACGAGCGATATAACCAGCACGTTCTGTAACTGAAACTGCTCCACGAGCATCAAGCAAGTTGAAGGTATGTGAACATTTCAAAACGTAGTCGTAGGCTGGGTGCACAAGACCTAGTTCTAATGCACGTCCAGCTTCTTTTTCAAATTTTTCGAAGTTTTCAAGAAGCATGTCTTGGTCTGAAACTTCAAAGCTGTATTTTGAATGCTCGTATTCAGGTTGAAGGAAGATTTCTCCGTATTTAACACCAGGAGCCCACTCGATATCGTAAACTGAGTCTACCTCTTGGATATAAGAAGCTAAACGTTCTAAACCATAAGTAACCTCAGCTGTAACCGGACCAGTTGCCAAGCCACCGACTTGTTGGAAGTAAGTGAATTGAGTGATTTCCATACCGTCAAGCCAAACTTCCCAACCAAGACCTGCTGATCCAGTTGATGGGTTTTCCCAGTTATCTTCAACGAAACGAATATCGTGTTCCAAAGGATTGATACCCAATTTTTCCAATGACTCTAGGTAGAGCTCTTGAATGTTTGATGGTGATGGTTTCATCACCACTTGGAATTGATGGTGTTGGTAAAGACGGTTTGGATTTTCCCCGTAACGACCGTCTGCTGGACGACGTGATGGCTCTACATAAGCTGCATTCCATGGCTCAGGACCAATAGCACGAAGGAAAGTGTAAGGACTCATGGTTCCCGCACCTTTTTCGTTATCATAAGCCTGCATGAGCATACAACCCTGGTCATTCCAGTATTGTTGCAAAGTAAGGATGATTTCCTGGAAAGTCAATTTTTTAGACATTGTTTACTCCTTTAATTTATATTATCTTCTTAGATTTATTTATCAAGCAACCAAGAAAAGGCTGGGTCCTGAAAAATATGACGTTTAGGAACAGTTTGTAAATTCTGATCGCATTCATCTATTGTACCTAATTTCAAAGCACAGACTTCTGGTATATTTTCTTGAACAGTAAAAATTTGACTATGACAGTTCTGGCAGTAATAACGCTGTTTTCCTGGAGAAGAACTATAGGAAACAAGCTTTTCTTTTCCATGCAATACTAGCTTTTCACTGCTAACTTTAGCATTAACTGTATAGGCAGACGCAGTTGCTTTCCGACAAAATGAGCAATGACAAAAAACTAATTCCGATAATTCCTCATCTAGAGTGTAGGTCACTGCTTTACATAAACAAGATCCTTTAAGCATTATGCTCCTTTCTACTTAGGCATTAGACGAATTCAAAAAGAACCGAATTTCAACACCCAAGCCTTGCGACTAGGGGCGTCAGAAACGCGGTTCCACCCTAATTTATTACTTCATTATTTTTTAAAATTTACCAAAAGCGCCACACTCATCTCTCAACCACCTGACTCTCACTATCTCAGGCTCGCTTGGGATTTACTGATAAGATATTCTTTCTTGTCGTCTATTATATCAAAAAGGAATAAAAAAGTAAAATTATTTTATCACTAGTCCTATATATTTCTTAGCCAAAATTTAACAGCCCCAATTTGTGCCCCTTTTTGAACAAAAAGAAAAACCGCTACTCCTAAGAATAACGGTTTAATCATGTTTTTAAGCTACAAATGTAGTTGCTCTATTATTTAAGAGTAACAATTTGCAAATCCTATTTTCTCCCAGTATTAGTGGGTTAATTCCTCAATTTTCAACTCTGGCAGGAATTTGGTAGGTAAATTGATAATCCAAGATTATCTAAACTGTTTGTAATCTCTTCTGAAATTGTTGAATCACCTGAATAATACCAATGACTATATGTATTCAACGTAGTTGACTTATCAGCGTGTCCTAATCGATATGAAACATATAAAGTATCCTTATGTAACACATTTATAAGATAAGATGCATGACTATGTCTTAATCCTTTCCCCGTAATTTCTGGTACACCAGTAATCTTAGCATGCCTTTTTATTATCCTAGAAATTGTAGACTTACACAAGGGGGCACCAAAACGTGATATTACATAATCTTTTTCATCATTCTTGATTTGAACTTCTCGCCATTTTCTAAGTATTGTAATCGTAAAATCATCTAAATCAATTTTACGATTCCCTGCTACTGTCTTTGTTTGTTGTTTAGCATACCATACACCGTTTTTGTCTTTCTCAATTGTCGAATGAACATGAATCCATTTACGTTCAAAATCAATATCTTCCCATTTAAGAGCAATACCCTCACTAACTCTTAAACCAGTCATAAAATATAACCAGATCGTCATGTAATTATGGAGTCCCTCATACTCACTAATATCAAAAGAGTTTATTACCTTCTTAAATTCATCAAATGTCCAAAATTTTGTATCAGGGTGTTTTCCTCTAGGATTATCTAATCCTTTAAAAGGAACTCTATCAATATAACCCAATCTTTCTGCATAGCCCAGACATGCTTTAAATCTAGACCACATATTTTTAGCATAGTTACTAGAATACTTGTCTATAATAGCTAAGCGAAATCTTTCACAGTCAATAGTACTAATATCTGATAATTTTTTACTACCAAATTGCTTAATAAATAATTGATGATGTGGTAAAGCGGTCTGATAAGTTACAAATTGAACTTTTTGTTGATAATATTTTAAATAAATCTCTTCCATAAACTCTCTAAAAGTTAGAAAACTATTATTAGTAGTAGAGTTCACAAATTCATGTTTTAAACGAAGTATCTCTTCATATGCTTCCTTAAAAGAATTAAACGGTAGTCCTTGTTGATTTTTCCTTCCTTTCTTTTGGATTCTTTTCCCAGTTATTGGATCAACTCCTAATTCAATTTGAAAATAAATTTTTCCTTTTGAATCTTTGTATACACCTTTATATTTCTTTGTCTTTGATATAACCATTTTTCTCACCTTCTATATCTGAAAAAGAAATACCAATTAAATTTTCTACAATATTTTTAGGAGCAATGCCTAACCTTTTATTATCGAAAGGTGAACATCCTAATTGTACCGCATTCTTATCATTTTTTCTAGCTTCTTCAAACTTTTTTACAGCAATCTTTTTTGCTTGTCTAATAATATTTCTTGATGTGTGCTCTGGAAAACCAATCGCAACTAAATCTTTATAGTTTACTGTTTCCATGATTTTACTACTTCCTTTCTTAGATTTTTTCACATCCATGGCATGACTGATGAAGTCATCATAAGAATTTCACTTGCTGCTCTTTTACGGTGGCAGTCTGAACGGTCAGAAGTATCATTGTATATCATTCGTATCATGGCATATAAAGTATCGCTCTATTTTATTGATCGTTTAAAAATCGCTCTTATATCAATTTGTCAGCCAGTTTAGTACTAACATTTGTACTATTTTTAATTTTTTTTTGTAACATCTCTGAAAGTAAACGATATTCGTCATTTGTTATTAATTTTAGACTTAAAAGTCTATTTAACATACTACAAAATAAACAATAATCAATTATTGCCTCCATAAAATTTCTCCTAGTTAAAATCAAACTATAGTTTTACGACATTGGCAGGTGTGCTGACGCACAACATAGAAATCTCATCTCTCCTCTATTAACGATTGAGAAGCAACAACGTTTAGAAGTATCATTGTCCCTAGAATGTGTCTTGGCATAGAGTGTCGGTCTATTGTCTCATCAAGATTTATCGCTCGCTTACGGTCTTGGCGTCTTGTGAGATTGCTCGGCAAACTAGGAAAGTCCCACCGTGGTCTATTCAATTTTCAATGAACAATAGGCATTTTTGTCTCTTACTCTTTAAGTGAAAAATATGCCTTACTGTTCAAAAAATTTTCTAAGTTTTTTCAAAATCTTGTCTCTCAGGTAGGCCAGACTACTTGGAGGAATATGTTTTTTCTCTGCTAACGCTCTAATGGATAGTTCTTTAAAATATAAATCCGAAATTAGGGTATACTCTTCATCATTTAACTTTGACAAAGCTAATTCAAGAAGTTTCAACAGCTCCCTAGTCTCAACAATTTTCTCAATATCTATGGACTTGTCTGCTAGTTTATCAAGGATGTCATATTCATAATCTCCAAAACTTGAAAACGGCAATACATTATATTTTGCATCTAAACGTTTCAAATAATTCTCACGATTTGTTAACTGCCAATAAGCCTTATAGACTTTCTCTGATACTTCAACTTTCTTACCATTTACTAAAATGTAATAATCTTTTTCCATCTTGTTGCTCCGAATAAAATGACTTCAATAGCCTTCACTGTATTAGTGAATTTTTATAGGGAGTGAACAAAGTAAGTAAGGTAAAAAGTTTCACATATTTGATTTATTAAAAATATTCGAACCTAAAAGACCTTGCCAGTCTGTATGTATCTGACAAGGTCTGTTTCGGTCTCTTTAAATCTATATAAATTTTTCTAAAAAACTGGGAGTTTCAATTTCTTGACTGAATTTGTTAACTATATCTCTAGTAAATAAACCGAGAAACTCCAGACTCTCATTCGGGTTTATTTCAAACAATGAATAATCAGCTTTTTCAAGGTAATCATGAAGTTCTTGATAATTTTTTATATAACTATATCCCTGAGGTGCAGAAAAATTAGGAGACATCTTTTTAGCTTCCTCTAGTAGAACTGGGCTATCTAAAAGCGATAATGAATGAATAGCGGAAAAATACTTGGCTCCTTCTCGATAATGATTGTTTAAATTCAAACAATAGTCATTATTTAAATCAGAATCATTTAAGAATGACTTAATCTCATTTCGTTTCCCCATAACCATTTTTCCAACAATCATTTTAGCAGGTGCAGATAAATAAAGGTAAGCAACCGTTTGTTGTTCAGGAATTCTTGAACGATATTCAAAATGTTTCTTTTGGGTTAATAAGGCTCTAAAGAACTCCGGTTTAAAACTCAGAATAATTTTCTTCAATTAAAACTCCTCCTTCATTACCTCTAGCAAATAATTTACAGTGTAATCTCTAAAGAAATACTTTGGATCACTTGCCCAAGGTGAAAAGACATTCCATAACTTTTTAATCGCATCATCTCCTAGCTCATCTTTAATCAGTGAGATATTAACAATATACTCATCATACATGCCACGATATGCTGAATCTCCTCCAACATATTTACGTTTTGAAAGTTTTGAACCTGAACGATCTAAAATTTGTGGTGTATATATAAGTGCCGGAATCTGGTTATATCCCATTTCCTTCAATCCTTCATAATAGACACGCAGAGGCCATACGCCACCCCAATCAGCGCCTTCAAATACAATACTCAGTGTATTATTTTGGGCATCATTCTCAATGATAGAGATCCCTTTCATAAGATTTCTCATTGGTACATTGGGATTGACTTCCACTTCATTTGTTTCATCAAATGTCAATTCACAGAAACCATGTTCTGGACATTCTGTGCTAAATTCTAACTTATCCTTATAAACTGTGATTTTAGTATCTTTAGTATTTGTGCTGTACAAACCACACTGGGGACACGCTAGTCTAGTACGAAGTTTATTTTCTTTTGGTGTAATAATTTTGGCAATCCTATCATGATTATTATACATATCAATCAGCGCCCGACGTGCATGACGTTCCTTTTGAAACTCATTGAATGTTCTGATTTTATAATCAACACCAGAGAGTTCACTTAATTCTGACAACAATTCTTCAAAAAACACACGATAGAATTCATAATCACTTAACTTACTATCCTTACTATACGTATGGTTTAAGGGCTTGAAATATACACTTTCCTCATGAACTACTTTTTCTCCTTTAGCATGTTCTAAGAGATCCAATGTTACTTCAACTTCTACCCCATATTTTTTTCTTAAAATATCTGCATATGCAAATCCAAATATAAAGTTAATTAAAGTACCAAAATGAGGGTAACTATTTGGTTGCGCACACAAAAGTATATTGACCTTATTAACTCCATCCATCTTTAAGTCAACAATCTGTGTAGTATCATTTAAAATATAGTTCATTCCTAAAAGTGGAAAATACGTAGCATCCATCATTATCCCCTTATTCTGTTTCAAATTTAAATTCATTTAGTATTTTATCTTTTAAAGAAAGGACATCATCAATATTTTCTGCAGTATATACAGATTGAAATACTTTAGTGGCACAGTGTTTCCCAAGCCCTAAAGAGTCCCCGGCTTTAATATATACATCAGCTGATTTTACTCCATCCAATTTTAAAATTTCATCAACATCAGACACAAATGTCACTTTACCCTTTTTAGGATAAACTATAGTCCATCCTCCCTGGTTGACTTGACTAATTATTTCATTAGGAATTAGTTCCTCATGATTTGATTGGAGGTTATACTCAACTTCAAAAAGATTTGTTCCAAATAACGATTCAATGACTGGGACAACTCCCGCCCCTCCCGGCCTGACCCCAATCTCACAAAAATAGATACCATTGACTGAATTTATAAGCTCTAAGTGGAGTGTCACTTTGTCCATCCCATAGCACGCTATAACTTCATGAGCCGCATCTATAAGTTTATCTCTAAGTTGACTATCACTAACTGACACTGCAGATAAAGATTTATTTGATTTAAACTCAAATTGATTTTCTTGATACATCATCAAGTTATTAATTATTGGGGTCTTATTAATAACAAATGTATCATAGTGAAACACTTGACCTTCTATAAATTCCTGAATTATATAGCTTTTATCTTTACGTATATTTTCTGCAAGTTCTTTCACCTCTAAATCAGACAAATCACTTGTAAAAATTGCCATATCTTTGGAGCCCATACCATCCTTTCTTTTCGCTATAACTTTTTTAAATTTTTTTAGCAGTCTCACAACCTGACTATAATCTATATAGTCCTCTGTATATGGAATTTTAACAGAGTTTATACCACTATTTTCAAGCACATCAATCATGAGCTTCTTATCTCTAAAAGTGATAACATCCTCTGGCTTTTTTCCATCAATTTTGAAATGTTGCCGTAAGTATGCGGCACTTAATAAGCAGTATTCTTCAAAAGCAAAAATATGCTCAATAGTGGCTTTTGAACCGATACAACTGATTAATTCTTCTAGTTTTTTTATTTTTACATTGGTTGAAATAGTGACTTCAGTTTCAACTGTAAGTAAATTTTCCAAGTAGTCCTCTGTGTATTCTAGACTCTCTACAGGTGTTATAATATGTATTCGATCTACATTCTGGGCTTCTTTTATGATAAAATCTAAAAAATTATTTAAACCCAATAAAATAAATATTGATGTTTTCATTAAGTTTCCTTCCTAATTCTAACATTACCAAAACTTTGTTCCATAAATCCAATCATAATTTGGATAACCATAAATCGTTCCATCATCGCTTATATTTTTAGGAATTTCGCGCTCCTTACCATAAAGATTTATTACGTACTCTTTAGGAAGAATATGACCTTCAAATTCAGATGAAGTGTTTTCAACCCTATCAACAATTAATGTTGCTGAAGTTAATCCTGGTGCTTCAGGCAAGTGATAACTGTGCATACCCGTAACCATATCACGAATTACAAAACCACTTTTGATTAAAAAATCTTGAATATTTCTCATAGCTTCAACAGTCCATAAAACATTCTCATCATAGGGTATAACCAAACATCCAGACGACTCTTGTTTACATAACTCCATACATCTATGTAACCAAGCAATCGTACTTAATCCTTTATTTTTAGAACCATAAGGTGGATTTATATAGAAAAAGTCAAATTTTTGTTTTAGATCTGGATCAACTTTATCAATGACATTATAAATGGAAGCTTTCACTGGAACTGAAAACTCGAAATCTTTAGAAAATTTATCAATGTTATTGACCATTCTCTCATCAAAGTCAAGAACAGTGAGGCTCTTAGGTTTAGAGGTAAGTCCTTGTGTTGCAAACAACCCAAACATCATGCTCATTCCATCACCATCACCAAGAAATAGCACATCTTTATCACTTAAAAAACTATGCATTAGCATTGTTTGTTGTATCATATCACCACCATGCATAAAAATCTGGTCAAAGGTTCTGTTAGCTGATGGCCTTCTATATGTTACTTGGTCTGCCAAGTTAACCATTTGTTGTGAAATTGAAGGATTTAAGTTAGCAAATAAATTTTTCAAAACATTTCTCCTATTTTATTTTTTATTTTGTAAAAACTGCGAAGGGGGCTATTACTTCTGCAAGCAGTGTAATTTTTACCGTCTTATGATTAGTGGTGTAACTATCTGTTTTAACTGCACACGCTTTATCCACTCGATAACGGATATAATCACTCAAAATCGTTCCACATTTATTTCCGATTCCAACAGAATATGTATCCAAAGATAAATCAAAATTGCAAACTGTTAAATTTTTGATGCACAAAGCAAATTTTGAACCCAATACATTAATTTTTTCATCTATGGGAGACCAATCTACATTATCAATCGAGAAGTGATGACTCTTATCGGGAGTATTATTCAACTTCGATTCTGTTAAAGACATAACTAGATAAAGCTTTTCTCCTTTTTTATAGACATTCTCTGCAAAAGGTTGAACTTGAGTTAAAGGGTGACAAAAGTTTCCCCCATACCCCCAAAAAGTATATCCAACTTTTGCTATCTCATCTTGTTTACGCCTCACTATACTATCAACTGTTTCACCGGCATGTACACCGTACTTCATGTATATAATGTTATCCATTTAACTATTACTCTCTTTCATACTCAATACAGATCTCACTAAAATATTTTCTAGCTGCCTCTTCTATATCAGTTCCCGACAACATAATATAGCCCCATTTTCTATCAAATGAATTTTGTATAGGGTTGACATCTATTGTTGTAAAATCAAGCCTATCTTTTACATAAATATCATCTGAAAAAGTATGAGAATGCTTTGTAACAGATGATATTTTACCAACCTCAGGGATATAATAAAATATTCCAGACCTCCCTTTATTTGTTACTAAAGGCAGCTGTTCACCATCTAACGCTTTAAAAAATAAATAGTATGGATTATAACCTGATACATTTTCGACTAAATCTGGTATGCAATCTCCCCCAGCTCTTAGATGAGATTCCACGACATATACCTCATTAGTTCCCTTCTCAATTATCATTTCTGTGTGTCCCAATGTAGTATTGACGTTAAGGTGATTAAAGATTTTCCTAACATTATTATAAATATCATTGACAAGGTAAGATTCTAAATTTGCACAGAAGACATGACCACTCTCAACAAATTGTGAGTGAGGTGTCCCTTTCGGAATCTTATACTTATCTGTTATCCCAAATATCTGTGTAACTCCATCATAAGTTAATGTCTCAACGCTTACTTCTTTACCATCAATAAATTTTTCCATAATCAACCATCCATTGGATAACGACTCATTAAGTTGTTTTGGAAAAATATCTTCGAATCTATCTTCAGGTGATATCAAAAGGATATCTTGACTTCCTTGACCTGCAACTGGTTTTATAATTGATTTTCCATTGACCTTTAAAAATTGTCTCACGTCGTCAACAGTTTTGGGAACGATATTAGGCACTAGTTTTAAATTGATTGACTTTAAAAAATCTCTCATTTTCTTTTTATCTATAAGTATATCTACCGATTCTTTGGTTACAAACCGATTTTCAGATAAAAGCTTTTCAGAATAGACAGCTGATTTTAAGACTCCGTCCCTAGTATCAGTAAACGAAACAATACCAGCTACAATGTTAGTAGATACAATTCTATCAATTAAGCCATCTAATTCTGATAAATTATTTATGATCACAGTTTCATCTGCAAAATTACATGCTTTAATAAATGTACTGTGTAACATATTGGATTGAAGTATATTGATAACATAAAATCCTTGTTCTTTAGCAGCCTTTACAACTGCTTTATGTCCAAAAAGTACTATAATTTTCTTCATGTTTGTTTCCCCTCCAATTAAGTTATGTGCGTCTCTAAAATATTTATGTCATTTTCCACATAAATTTTGCTCTGCTTGCTAAACAATTCATAATAAGCACCTTTTTTAGTCATTAACTCATCATGACTACCAGTCTCAATGATTTTGCCACCTTTTAGAAAATAGATAGTGTCTGCAATCTGGCAATTAGCAAGTCGATGAGAAATAAATACCTTTGTCTCAATATCATGCAACTTGGAGACTGTTTCAAATATGGTATGCTCATTTTCAATGTCTAATGAAGCAGTTGGTTCATCTAAAATAAGTAGTTGAGAATCTTGATATAATCCTCGTGCAATTGTTAAGCGTTGGAATTGACCACCAGATAAGCTAATACCGTCAGCATTCACAGTGGGATTTAGTTTTTTCCCTAAAAAATTTTCATCCTGCAACAATATTGACTCTAAATTCACTGATTGAATAACGGACTCAATTTTGCTTCTCTCCTTCTCCTTATCAATAATAATGTTATCTATTATACTTTCTGGAAATTGGATTGACTCTTGTTGAACAAACGCATAATTATGATTTACTCCGTTAGAAACAGATCCAGTTTGTGGTTCTAGAATCCCGGCAATAATACCAATTAAGGTTGTTTTTCCACTTCCATTTTCACCTACTAAAGCTACTGTTTCTCCTTTTTTAATCTTCATTGTAAGGTTATCAATGACTTTATTACTTCCTGTATAGGCGTAAGAAATATTATTCATCTCAATAGCGTACTCACTGGTGTCATCAAAATTACTTGGTACACATTTTAATTTATCTAGGCTATAATAAGACGAAAGTTGGGTGCAGACGGTCAATAATTGTAAGTAAGCTGCAAAAGAGTTTTCAATCATGCCAACAAAAGTAAATAGTGCGGTAATAGCGAGGCTAAGTTCAGAAAAGGCTTGATTTTTTGATAGAGTGATTAACATGATTGAACCGATAACTAGACTAGCCACACCTAAAAATGAACTGACACCATCAAAAAAGGCAACTCTATACATCCCTTTTCGGAGTGTCTTATTTGTCTTTGCTATATACTGATGAAATTGTGAATTTACTAAAATAGATAGATCATAAACTTTATTATCACTTAAAAACAGTCCATTCTTTGCTAATTGTTCAAAATAGTTAAGTCCCTTATTGATGTTTAATAACTTATTTGTTCTCATCAATAGTATTTTCTTTTTTAACTCGTTTATGCCAATAGACAGCCCAACTATCACTACACATGTTAGTGCCACAAAAGGATTGATCTTACTAAGAATAGCAGCACTAAAAAGCAATGTTACAAATGTGTAGACTAGTGTAGTAATAATTTCATAATATCGAATGAAAAGAGACTGGTTATCGATAGCAAATAAGGTATTTGATAACTTTGTTCTAATCTCTGATGATTGTAATTCTGAGTAAGTATGGCTCAACATTTTTGATACAATCTTAGTCTTCTTTGACTCAGATAACACCTGATAGAACATTTCAGCCTTTTTAGTTGCGAAATCTGATATTAAACGACAAATTAAATAGAACAGTATAATAACTAAGATAAAAAACAAATTAAATTGATCACTGTAGGCCGTAAGGAGATAGACTAATACTGTAGGAAAAAGGTTAAAAAGTGTATTTGTCATCACTAACAAAGTCACATAGAGAATAAATACTGGCATGAATTTTCTTTTGATATAATCCATGGATTATTCCTCCCCATATCCCTTGTTCTGTAGTTTGTATAAATCAGCGTAATATCCATTATTTTCTAAAAGTTCTTGGTGCTTGCCTGTTTCAACAAGTTCACCATTATCTAATACTAAAATATCATCAGAAAATTTAGTAGCCAACAAACGATGTGTTACTATAATAGACATCTTTTCTGAAGTTATTTTCAAAAACTCCCTAATTGTTTTTACTTCATTATTAATATCCATGGCTGAAGTGGCTTCATCTAAGATATATAAACTTGAATCTTTCATCATAGAACGAAGTAATAACAGCATTTGGACCTGTCCGCCAGAAAGTTGTACTCCTTCTTCTGATAAATATTTGGTATAGTGACTATCAATTCCTTGTGGTAGATTTCTAATCATATCCTGTATTTCTAATTCTTTTATCAAGGTATCTAATCGTTTGATTTGTGAGCAATCAAATTTCGGTAATACATTTTCTCGAAATGTAAAGGCAAGAAAATCAGTTTTTTGAAAAACAGTTGCAAGTTGCTGGTGATAACTTTTCAAATCGATTTTGTTTAAATCAATCCCATTCACTAAAATCTGTCCGACAGTTGGCCTTATAAAACCACATAATAATTTAATTAGAGTTGTTTTACCAGAACCACTCTCGCCAACAATTGCTACTCGATTGGGAGATTCAAAACAATATTTTATATCCTTCAAAACATACTGGTCACTATTGGGATATTTATAAGAAACATCTACAAACTCTACCTTGTTAATTTCTCCAATACTTACTTTTTGAACTTCATTTTGATAAGTAGTAGTCAAGCATAAAAAGTCTTCATATAAGTCATATAGACGAATATCTGTTTTTATTTTTTCTCCATTTTTCAATAGTTTGCTTATATTATCCTGAACCACTTTAATCATTGATAGATAAAAGATTCCGTCTGTAACTCTCAGATATCCACTATGAACACCTAGTAAAATCAAAATGATTCCTGTTAGATAAGGAAGAGCAGATAACACACTAATATACAATAAATTCAAACCATACTGATTAATTTTATTCGTACTCAATTCATAAAACTGTAAAAGTCTGTCAGACAACTTTTTCTGTACAAAATTTTCATAACTCGATGATTTAACTTCACGTAGCATTTTGCTATCCGTTAAAACACTGGAATAAAATCCTGTATAATTCTTTTGACTTTGTGCTAATACATCAATCGCTAGATTTAATTCAGGAATTTTACCATTAAAATAGTGAACCAACAAAGCTAGTAAAGTCATGACAATCATAAATACTCTAGTCAAATTATCGTTCATGATTGCGATTAAAACTAATGAAGAAATAATTGCGAGAGAGGATGGGACTAACTTCATCAATCGCTGATATCCTTTCCAACTTTGAGCAGAAAATAGTTCCCCATTCCTATTTGTTGTTAAATCTTTCTCTGAGATTGTACTTTCAATTGGTAGATCTATTGTTTTTTCAAAATAAGAAGTTACCAAATAGGATAATCGAAATTCTGCTAACTCTGTTTCAAAAATTTGTGATAGTGGGGGACCCAAGAAGCTCAGAAGGAGATAGAATACAGAACTTACAATCGTTAGTTGAAGATTACTTACTCCTTCAATATAATTTAAAAACCCCTTTAAAAACATAACACTAGATACTGGTAAAATTGCATATATCAGTGTAAAAATAACTGTCAGTGAAATGAGTTTTCGATTTGAATAATGTCTGTAGATACTTCCTATTTTTTTCATAAGTAACCTTCCTTCAGTAATTTTTTCTGTACGTTTAGGAGTGGGAGAGTAGATTAGTATCTACTCTCCCTTATGTACATAAGGACTCATCCATCCTTATTGCTTTTAGGATTAACCACCTACAATGATTAATATGTCACATATAATAAACAGTAAAATTTTTATGAGCCTCTTCATAAACTTTTTCCTTTCCTTTATTTTAGACTTATTGTAAACTAATATTAGAAAAACCAATTTTTTGTTGTGAAAGTGGGATGATTTATGGACGATTTTGGGAAAACACTACGCTTTATCAGGACGAGTAAGCAAGTTAGTATAAATAAATTAGCCGATGATGTTATATCAAAATCACAACTTTCAAGATTTGAAAGAGGTGAGTCTGAAATATCTTGTTCTAAGTTGAATTATCTTTTAAATAAGTTAAATACTTCCTTCGATGAATTTTTAATTATTAATAGAGGTTTTTCTGATTATGATTTTAAAATCATGATAAATGAAGTAAGAGATTCTACTGCTTCAAATGATATTCAGAATATAATAAAAATTTTAGAGAGTTATCAAAACAAAGACAAAAGCACTTTAAAAAACTTTGAAATCACTCTTTTAAAATCTATTCTTAATAATTACTCTAAAGATATATATCCCTCCAAAAGTGAATTAGAAGAGCTCGTTGATTATCTGTTTAAAGTCGAACATTGGGGCTACTATGAAATTTCTCTATTTGGTAACTGTTTTAGACAATTAACTTATCAAACTATCTTTTTATTAACAAAGGAATTATTAAACAAGATTAGATACTACATTCGAGCAGAGAGTAATAAAAGATTGGTTATTCAACTTACTATTAATTGTCTAATTGTTAGTATTGACAAGGGTCACTTCAAAAATGCGAGGTATCTTTTAAAAGAAGTCGAATATCTTTTAAATAATGAAACCAGTTTTTATGAGAAAACCGTATTCATCTATGCTTCTGGCTATTTACTTTATAAAGAAGGCAACTTAGACGGTAAAGATAAAATGCTAGATGCTTTAAAAGTTCTTAAAATTTTAAGTGAAGATAAATTCTATAAAAATTATATTGAGCACTACAATAAAATAGTGAATTAATTATCTATAATATAAATATAAATTAGCTTACCGCTATCTACTGTTTAGTAGCAAGCACAGTAAGTGTGTACACACTTACGACAAATTGATGAAGCAGCCCCTTGTGGAACTGCTTCTTTTTTATCAATTTAAACTTGTTAGGGAATCCCCTAAGACCCCGAAATACACTGCAAGGAGAAAGTAACTATGGCAAACAGAACAAGAAATATTCAGCTCAAAATATGCCTTAACGAAGAAGAAAAATAAATTTTTGAGAAAAAAATGAAACTTACCAAATGTAAAACCATGAGTCATTTTATACGTAAATCTGTCTTGGAAGGAGATATTTTTGTGATAGACTTACAACCCTTCGTAGACTTACAAGGACTCCTCTATAATGCAACTAACAACATCAATCAAATTGCAAAACGTGTCAATACCACTGCTGTTATCTATAAAGATGACATACAAACAATGAAGGAAAAAATAGACTCCCTCTCAAAAGAAATCTGGCAAATACACTCTCTTTTATTCTCAAGAACACATAAGGCAGGAGAGAAGCAAAATGGCAGTCACTAAGATTCACCCTATCAAATCAACGTTAAATCTTGCTATCGACTACATCACAAATAACGAAAAGACAGACCAAGAAATTCTTATTAGCACGCATAAGTGTCACGTTACAATAGCGCATACTCAATTTTTAAAAAGACGAGAACAAGAACAAGTTCATGGAACTGTTCTAGCAAGACACCTCATACAATCTTTTTTGCCTGAAGAAATCTCCCCAGAATTGGCTCACGAAAATGAACTGGAACTCTGTAAAAGAGTCTTAAAAGATGAATACGAATTTGTACTAAGTACTCATATTGATAAAGGGCATATCCATAATCATATCATCTTCAATAACGTCAATATGGTGACAGGAAAATGTTATCAATCCAATAAGAAAACCTGTCATCTAATCCGCTATCAAAGCGATCTAATCTGTAAGGAAAAAGGGCTATCTATTATAGATAAGTACTACGAAACCTTTAAGAAAAAATACAAACCAAAAGGTAAATCATAGTATGAAGATAATCAACGAAAGCAAGGAACATCTTGGAAAAGTAAACTGCAATTTGATATTGATAGAGTAATTAGACAATCAAAAAATTGGGATGATTTCCTGTCTAAAATGGAAAAAATAGACTATGAAATCAAGCATGGGAAATATATTGCCTTCAGACATAAGTATAATGAACGATTCACCAGAGGAAAAACAATTGGAGAAGATTACTCAGAAAAAAGACTCAAGGAACGAATCACAGAATCACTGTCGAGAAAACGAAAACTGTCTAAGGAACAAGTAGGAAATATCATTAATCTAGTCAAAAACTCTATTTATCAGCTGTTTTAGATGGCTTTAACAGCGAAATTATCGCCCATAATCTTTCAACTTCACCAAATTTAGAACAGGTGAAAGCTATGTTAAACCAGGCCTTCAGTGAGGATCATTACACAAATACGATTCTCCATAGCGATCAAGACTTGCAATACCAACACGATTTTTATCATCGGTTTCTAGAGAGTAAGGGAATTCAGCCATCTATGTCACGCAAGGGAAACAGCCCAGACAACGGTATGATGGAGTCCTTCTTTGGAATTTTAAAATCCGAAATGTTTTATGGTTATGAAAAGCACTTTAGGTCTTTAGAAGACCTTGAACAAACTATTGTGGACTACATTGATTACTACAACAACAAACGAATCAAAGTCAAACTAAAAGGACTTAGCCCTGTGCAATACAGAACTAAATCCTTTCAATAATTATTTGTCCAACTTTTGGGGGTCAGTACAAATCGAAAGACTAGTTTTGTTAATTCACGTACTTCAAGATTGGGAAACTGTGAACCGCTGGCTTCATTGAGAAATTATGCAACCAAGTTAGTTGGGTGTTGAGCCCATTTTCTTCTCTGCCTTTTCGTTTAGGAATGTATTTTCTGCCATGAGAAATCTGACGAATTAAGTCACGACCTCGTATAAACTTTTTGAATTGGACATTTTCTTTGTGGTGAATAAAGAAATCGAAACTTTTTTATAAGAATCCATAATATTCTTCTCCTTTCTTTACAACTACTGAGATGTTAAGAACATCTCTCTTACTAAGAAGCAGCTAAGTGTCCATCTGTTACTGTTGATCCAATCTCGGTTAAAACAGTGGCTGCACTTGCTTCGCTCACACCAGTAATTGTTTGAAGGTATCTTTTTTCTTCAGGGAAACTCCTTTTCGATATAAGCCTGAATCTCACAGGTCAATTTTTAAATGAGATCCTGATACATCCGTTATTCTTCTAAGCTCTGTTCCAAGAGAAAGCGATCGTCTAGTGATAACTTCACATTCATAGCTTCAGCTAATTCTCCAGGACTTTCTTTGACATGCTTATGAATGTAAGGAATCACGTTATCACAGTCGATGACTTCCCCGTTAATAAAGAGAGTCAAGAGATACTGTCCTATCTTGGAGAAGATGTCGGAAAGATAACTAGTCAATTTAGTGTTGGCCCTTTGTAAGAGATTATGATTTTCGTTTTTGACTTGTGTCTGATGTTGCTTATAAGAAACCAGTTAACGAATGAGTAAATGTAATTGAATAACCTTAGATCTAGAAATGTAGTATTTTCTATAGTTATAGAATCTTCTATTCTATAGTAATATCAGTTTGTAATTTCTGATTTGCTTCTCCATTCATATTCAAAATTCTTACAAATGTTTTTAATCTTCTCACCAAATCCTCATACTCATCAAGATAATGACCGAGTTCCTCTTGTAGCTTTCTTATTTCTTCATTCACATACTCTAACGACGCTGATTCTGTCAAGTTCAATTTTGAAAAGTCATATCTTGCAAGCTTTCGACTGCTTATATCTTCACTCTTCAAATTGATAAGTACTTCCGCCATCTTATTTAAGTTGGCGATTTTTTCATTAATTTGATTTAGTTTTATATCTATCTCTGCTATTTCTTTTACTAACTCATCTTTAATGTCTTGGTATTTCTTATCTGCTTCAGTTAATTCAATGAAGAGGTTAATCTCAGTAATCTTTTCCTGTAGACTCTTAACTGTAGATCTTCTGTATGGTATTACTCGACTATCGTTGGTTAGCTGTCTTATCAATGTTCGTCCTTCGACATACTGATTCTTATCCGAATGTTCTTTGTTATATACAAAGTATGAGGTTGTCTCACGTATAAAAATTTTATATTTTGTTTGATTCTCTTCTTCTAGAATATCTAATTGATAATTGGGAATGAAAATGAGACCACTCTGCTTAATACCAAAAGATACTTTGATATAAATGCCCTCATCAACTAGCTTCTCTATTTGGTTCTCTGCAAGTTCCACTTCAAATTCACGAACGGTATCTCGTTTTTCCTTAAATGTCTCAAAGGCTTCCTCAATCTCTTCAGTGGATACTTTATCCTTATCTCGTTCTTCTTGGAAAGCATGGTACTGTTCCTGTAAATTCTCTAATCCTTCTGAAACACCGACTTCCTTATTTTTAAAATAATCTTGAAAAAATTTGACATCATATAATTTCTTATCACTTATTTTTTGATGACCCAAACTTATCTTTTGATTATCTTCTTCCAGGATAAAAGTTACATTTTTTTGTTTTAAGCCAATGGTTAAATTCAATTCTTTTGCTTTTGTTATTAACTCTTCTAAAGAATTGACACGGTTCAACAAAAATTCTAAACGACTTTCAATCTCTTGCTTAGCAAAATGCATTCTAAAAAATTCGTCATCATATAGATCTCGTTTGCTGAGTTGGCGTCCTCGAATTGATTTTGTCATTGCACGATCCGTCATCAAAAAACGGCTATGCTTCTGACTAAAATCAATCTGAACATGCAACTGCTTTGCTTTCTCTAAAAAATCATCAAACGATTTAGATTGCTGCATCAAAAAATAGAGACGTTGTTTCAATTCAAACTTATGACTAGATTCCCTATATTTTTTATAATCACGATAGGAATAACACTTCTCAATAATTTTTGCACCAGCTATTTTTGAAATACGGTCAGAAATCATACGAAAATTTCTTTCTATAGCATAGTTCCATATCAATTTTTTATCTGAATTACGATCTATAGCATTGATTAGGATGTGATTATGAATATGATCTTTGTCTGTGTGAGTTGCCACGATGAAACGAAAACGTCCTCCTGTTAATTCCATCATGGTCTCATAACCAATACGATTAATTTCTTCAGGTGTCAGATTATCTTCAGGAGAAAATGATTGGATGAGATGATGGGCATGAATAGTTTGTTGGTGTTTTTCTTGTCGGTCGTTTCTGAATTCGTACAACTTGTCATTATTGGTGAAGTTGACATTGTACATTTCTACCATTTCTGCATGACTAGGGAAGTCCAAGTAATTGCTCATGCCAAAATCAGATACCAATTTCAAATCATCTGTTTTATCGGGATTGAGGATATACTTAATCAAACGCCTACGATATTTTTTACCGTGCGTCGCAAAGTGTTTAGTAACTACCATGAAACTCCTTCAGTCTTTTCACCTCCACTTGAAATTCTTTGTCCACTTCCTTAATTAACTCTCCGACTCCTTTACTCAATTCTTGTAATTGGTCCTGAGAAATCAGATGGCTTTGATTAATCGCACGCGCAATTTGATTGATGTTATTTCCAATCCGTCTCAATTCAAAAACTAACTGGTCATAAGTATCTGTGTTAATCGTGACAAATGACATATTGGGATTAAGCAAAACTTTTCTGGCATAGACTGAGAAATTTTGACAATTGCTCTTAGCAATCCGTTCATTCAATTGGTGTAATTCTGGATCAGTTAGAAATACTTTTTTGAGATTGGTACGATAGCGATAAACCATTACATCCTCCTAACCCATATATTTTTCATGGAACTCACGACTGAGTGGCTGCACTTGATTCACTTCTGCAATCAATTCTTGAACGCAAGTCAATAAGATTGAGACGTGCTCTTGAGTCACTTGATGATTTTCTCTTGCGACAACCAGAACTTCATACACATCTCGACTAATCTGTTCAAACTTTTGAGACTGCCAGAGGGAGAACCAACTTTCAAAAATTCTATCCTGATAATTCTTTTTCAATAAATTTTGACGAAGAAATTCTGAGAAACTATCCACTTTTTGTTCCCTCATCATTTCTTTTATCTGTTTTTCTTCTTGTCTCGTAATTCTAAATTGCTTTCGGATTGACTTAATTTCTTGTCCCATTCTGATATCCCTTCAATATTCTACTTGTCTGACAGTGTAAGTCTACCTCACATTGTCAGTACGCTTCCTAAAGACCTCACTTGGTTCTTGTTCGGTCTTTGCGAGCTCAGATATTGTGTCCACAATATCCCAAAAATCATATCGCCAACCGATCAAAAACTTCTAGTTTTGACAGCTAACGATAAGATAACTTGGTGGCTTCGCCCCCAAACCCCCAGTAGAAAAATCTTAGTTGGATTTTTTAAAGTTGAAAAAAGTATATCAGAGGAAATTTGGAAAAGGTATCACAGCATGAAGATGAGAGTAAGAAAAAAGAGAGACAGAACTGGCTCTCTAGTGCTTTTTACATTTAAAGTATAAAATAGGTAACCTTAAAATATCCCAATAGTTTTTATAGATGAAAAAAATAATTTTAGGTTCTGTTCTATTTTCACCTACTAAATAAGGAAATTTAACCACATGACACCCGCATGTCTTGCCATTTAATAAATTTTCGATTAAATCTTGCTTTCTGATTTGATATGAAAATTTTTTATAATGATACCTTATCAGTTTTATTGTATCCTTTGATTCATGGAGATTCACCACACAACAATCATAAATAACAATACAAATTAGAAAATAAAGAGCTACTAAAATCGAAAGAACCATTGCTATATGAAATGAATTGTTATTATTAATTTGAAGTAATAACATATCAACAAATCCACCAAATATTACAATGATTAATGGGAAAAAATAAAAATTGGTTAGCAAAAATGTTAAACCAAATATAATAAATCCTATTATACCAGGTAGGATTAAGGATTTTACCGTTTGCATTTCCTTTTCTAGTTTCCTGTATTGATTTGATAAAAATAAATATGATTTCTTTTTCGTAGAATCTTTACTATCCGAAACCAAATCAAAAACATCATCTTGTTCTAATATTAAGAATGTTTTACCTTCAGCTTTATTCACTGTAACACTTTCTTTGTTATTCCTATAAATTTTTATTTTCTCAACTGATGACTCAAATAGCTTTGTTCCTTTTTTTAACTTTATTCTCTGATTATCTATAGGTAAACTATAAATATTATCTTCAATACTGTATAGTGACTGTGGGATTTTGTTTTCAGAAGTCATAACTATATCAAAGTCAGTTTCAGTATCAATCGAATAAACTTTACCATCACTGATATTTTTTAAATAGAACCTTTCGAGAGATTGAAACGGGAACTGTTTTACCTCGTTATCAAAATGATTAATAAAAATAATAAAAATAGAAAGAATTCCTAATAAAATATACACTCCTATTAGAACTGACTTAATAAATGGGAACAAATAAGATTGACTATATTTCCAAAGTTTACCTCTATTCAGTTTTTTGTGAATTGTAAGATATTTTTTGTAAAAAACATAAATTATCTCATCATTCTTGATGTTAGATAAAAATTTTTTTCTTGAATAAATAAAGGAATTCATACTGACTGTTACAGTACATAAGATAAAGAAAAAAACTAAAGTTGGATTAACCAATGACAAAACTGTCAATAAATCTGTTTGAAAATATATTCTTAATAAATAGATACTAAATATCCATAATAAAATGGTAAAGACAATTATTAAGGCAATATTTTTTAAAAATATTTTTTTACGTTTTTCAACTTCTCCATTATCAGAATAGTATATTCCTGCTATAGTAATCGTAGAAACAATCATAGAAATTACTGTTGCTAAATCCTTAATAACATCCATAGTAAAGGCCCTCTATAATTTGGATTCCAATTGAATTCCAAATATCCCTCTCTATTCTTTTTTTAATATGAATCTACTATGATGTTATGAATTGGAAATTTTTTACTTCTATCATATTGTACATAGCAGATAAAATTATCATTTTCTGGAAACAGTTCTCTCTTTCTTCTTAATTCGTTGTGAGAAGCAGTTAAATAAACAATATCAGCAGACATATTAGTTTGCTTACTGGACTTTTTTCCTCTTGTCAGTGAGCGAAGGTTCCTTGCTAAAGCCTGTTTAAATTGACTATCGGTATAATCTTGAATTTCCATCAGGCTACCATCCGTTTTTCAGATATCTCTAACATACGTTCAATTCCATCCAAATAGCCGCTATACCTCTCTATTTCATCAAAAGTTTCTACTAAATAGATATTCGTATGAATCAAGTCAGATAGATCATCACTCATTAAAATCCAAGGATTAGATTCATCATCAATGCTAATTCCCTGACTATCTTGATAACGATAGAGTCGAGATAATAGATTAGCACCTCTTTCTTTCACAATTTCAATTTTTAAAGTCAGTTCATAATCTTCAACAGGATTGAGCATTTTGTCTTCTCCTACAATATCTACATAAGATACATTAAACTTTTGACAAATGATATCTATTAGTTCCGTAGAGACTGAACTAATTCTATTTTCATAACGACTTAAGCTATTTCGAGATATTCCTATAATTCGGGCAAATTCGGGTGGTGTTAAGTCATGTGTTTTACGTAAGGATTTTATGTTTTTTCCAATCATGGCAAACTCCCTTCATTTGATAATACCATTATAACATAAAAAACATAACTCACCAATTTTGGTGAGTTGTGTCTTGTTTTTCTATACTAAACTTTACTTCTAAAAAAGCCACCTAAAAGGGAGCACAACACTCAACAGTATAGAGATAATACTCTTCGAAAATCAAATTCAAACCGCGTCAGCTTCGCCTTGCCGTACCTAAGTACAGTCTGCGACTAGCTTCCTAGTTTGCTCTTTGATTTTCGTTTAGTATAAGTACATCTCTTTAATGAAATGTCGTTATTTTTATCTATCTTCCAGAAAATCGGGGTGAGTTAAATTACTATTATTGAGAAATGATTTAAATTGTTCTGGATCATTTCGATGTAAGGCGCCTAATATTATTCTAGCATCATGCTTAAACTCGCATGTATTAATGGGATTGCGAGTTCTATCAAACCTATCTTCTCCATGAGAGTACTCATTATTTATACGTTGCATAAATGGAGCATTCTCATCTCCGAAATAATTAATAATTTTATCGTCATTCTTTGTTTTATAGTCAGGATATTTAAAGTATAAAAGAGTTTCAATAAATTTTCTACCGTTGTTTGGAAAATTATAAAAAACAGAAAAATTATTTTCGTGTTCATCTTCTGTTGCCACTCTATATATTTGTTCAAACAGGAATACAAATTCTGTGACTTTATTTGATAAATGCGTAGGCAATTTTTTTATATAACTTTTTGACGGGATATTTTCAGCTTCTTTTATCTTTTCTATTAAGTAATAATCTTTTTTATTAGAAAATCTATTTGTATATTTCAAGAAATCTAGATTATGAGTGGACAAGAAGTATTGTAAAAATTCTTTCTTTTCTAGAAGACAAAAAATTAGGTTGTAGATATAAAAAATGTTATTTTCATCCAGACTAGAGACAGGGTCATCAATAAATAAGATTGTTTTTGACTTTTCTTCTGTCGACAAACTTTCTAATCTTGTAATATAATAAGCAAAGGCTATTAATGATTTTTCTCCTTCACTTAGATTATATGCTCTTTCTTCATTACGAGAAACTTCGAAATATATACCTTCCTCATCATCGACTGATTTTAGGGACATCTCTGAATGTGCTAAAGAATTTTGAAGTATCATATTTATACGTTTTGCTGCTTCAGATTCTGACTTTAAACTACCTTCAAGTTCAATAATATCTTGCTCAAATTTTTCTTTTTCTTCCTTTAATTTTTTCTGTTCTTTGGAATTCTCATTTATATATTCTTCAAGTTGGTCAACTTCTTGAGATAGTTTAGTGAACTCAGATACAGGGAACTCTTTTACGATATAATATCTTCGAAGAAAATCTATGCTTTTAGTTTTCCTATCCTCAAATTGTTCTATCTGTTTAATAGTACCATCATATAGTGAGTTAATCTCAACTTGAATTTCGGAAAAATCAATCCAATTTAAATCATTAATTTCAATTTTAGAAAAAATGTCTCGTTGTTTTTCTGAAATTTTTGATTCTAGTATTTCTAGAACTCTTTTTCTATTATTAATATTATTTTCAATCTCTTTGTTTATATTTTGAATATCAGATACAGAGTCTTTAAAATAATCTTCCTTATTAATATTTGGAATAGCATCTAATTTTTGGATTTCTGATTTTATCCTATTATTTTGCAGCACTAATTCGTTTTCCAGAGAGCTTAACTCATCAGAAAAAGCCAACTTTAGATTTTTAATAAGCTCACCATCAATGCCGTTACCACAAAATACACATTTTTCTGGATTATCTCCATGGATATCAACACCATGCTTAATCCAATTTATTTTATCTGGACTATCTTTATATTCATCTAGAATATTACTTACTGAGACAACTTTAGATAAAAGCTTCTTCGTATTTTCTAAAAATAATGTGAAATTAAAATTTTTATCAAAACTAACTAAATCAATTTTTTGTGGTTTATTTATGTTTTTTTCGAGAATTCGTATTTTGGCTTGTTCAACATTCTTTTCTAACTCAGCTACAGCCTTCTCATCATCTTGTAATGGTAAAATAGGAAAATGAGCTGAATATTTTTTAAACTCTTCCTTTATATCTCGTATATCATATTTATTACCAACTACGACCGAGGGATTCTTTAAATTCTTGATTTTTGATGCAGTTGTTCTCAGTTTTGAATTCAAACCATTTTCACTACTCTTAAGCTTTTTTTGTTTTTTAGTTATATCCGATTCAACCTGTGACAATTTTTCATTTCTGGGTTTAAGTTCGTTTAATCGTATATCTTCAATTTTCTTCAAGGTTTCATTAGTATCACTACCTATCGAAATTTGGAAACTATTTAATTTATTGTCATTGTGAAGATAAATATTATCGTCAATAAATTGCTGATTGAAAACTTTACAATCTATTGGTAAGTCGCTACCTATTTCGTTTGACTTAATAATCCTATGATTAGCTAGTTTGACTTCAAAATCTATATTTTCATACTTTTCTGGAAGTTGCTTAAGTTCAATACTTTGAAAAATTTTCGAATAAGTACTTTTTCCTGAATAGTTTCTACCGTAAAAAATATTAATTCTTCCATCATTAAAATCATTACCGATACCTGATTGACTATGCTGTTTGTAATCTTTATAGCAACCAAAATCTTTGATATCAATTTTTTTAATCTCTAAATCTGACATAGTTTATACCTCTTTTTCATTATATCATATAGACATAGCATAAAACAGGATGCGTACTCAAATTACTTTATAAATGAGAATCATTCCAATCGATCTTTGAATTGTGTCGATGAAGCAACTTCTTTCAACTCTGTAAAATGAGATTTTTAAGCCTAATCTATCACATTAAATACTGAAAACTTCGTCTAGATTTGTCAGTCTAACTCATTCCGACAGGAGTTTCATTTCTAACTTGACAGAAAATGATTCACAAGCCGATTGACACGAAACGCAACTGAATTATTCAGATAGACATTTATTACGATTTCATCGGGAAAAAAACAAAATAATGAAAAAGCGAGTCAGTCCGTCTGACTCGCTACTATTAACCCTGATAACTGAACTGCTAGCTATCAACTTGGCTAAGAGTAATTTCTTTCTTTTGAGGTCGCTTATTTCAAAATCCTATACAATAAAATACTCTTGTTTAATTTTTGTAAGCAGATTGTTAGCAACCGAAGTTACACCAACATGCATCAGTTCAGGATCAGAATAATCTAGATTACGAGCATAGCCTTCTGCAACAGTCTGAGCAATACGCTCATCCAATTTATAATTAGAGGCTTTTAATAGTGCTTGAAATAATTCTGAACTATATAGTTTAATATTATTTTCCAATGATACTACTGCCATTTTTGTAACTCCTCTCCTGTCTTTGATTGATAAACCTTCTCTATTTTCATTATATCACAAAAAGATTGGTTGTGAATGGATAATTGTTTAAAAGAATAGGGTTTTCTAAACTCAGAAAGCATTTCTTCTTTTGTAATTTCATTCTGACGAAAACGAGCTAAAGCTTGGGTTGGATTGTCATCAGTCTGAACACCATAGATAAAATCAAAATGGTGTTGTAATTCATCTGGATTTTCCCGATTTTGAAAGACAAATTCCGCAAAATCTAAATCTGACTCTGATTTTTTATGTTTTGCAAAATAGTGACAATGATAGTCTGGGTTCTTAAAAATTTCTACAAAATTTGAAATACGAAATTCTAATATAATTCCGAATTCTTCTTCTGACTCAAAAATATCTTTATTCGCCATAATGTTATTTAGAACTTCAACTTGTTTATTGATAAATTTTCTAGCTTGTTCAAAGTCAGGCGTAATATAGAAACCAGGTCCAAAATCTAGCTCACTCCCTAAGTTAAATTGAACATTGATACCTTTTTTTAACGATTCTAAATGTCGGAACAATGTCGCATGGAACCACTGAGTCTGACCTAGTTGCTTTTCCTGCTTGGTAGTCAACTCCAAAATATTTACTTCCTTCTCTAGTCTATACTAAAAGTATAACACAAGACTTTATGCAAGTAAAAGAAAATTTTATAAAACCATTTATTTCATTCCATCTTTCCTAAATCTCTCTAAATTCTTCTCCAATTGTTCCTTATGAAGTTGATTCTTAGCTTCCTTTAATGTGTCGTCCAAAGTTTCTTCTCTGTAAGTTGATTCTGTTTTTAGTTGTTCTGATTCTTGATTTGTAGTGAAAATGATATCTAGCAATCGGTCTATTTTTTCAAGATCTTGGACAGACATATCAGATAGTCGATGAATTAGCTTCTTAAATATATCACCATTGTCTTGGTTTTTCTTAAAAAATGCTGTAAACATCTATAACCTCTCAAAAAAGCAGCCTACCAGGACTGCTTAGTGTAATTCGGAAATCGCATCATAAATTGACTGCAATTTCTTATTATCTTTATTCTTTGTGTCAATCAACGTATGTAGCTCTTCAATTTTCTTTTGACTACTTTGAATATCACTATTGTTATCCGCAATCAGCCTTTTAAGATGTTGCTGATAACTTGTAGTGATATCTGTCTCTTTCCCTGTTTTAACCTCTATAACTTTGGGTTTAGAACTAGAATTTGATTCCGTCACAGGTGCTTGTTTACGCTTTTGAAAAGCTGCTTCATAATTTACATTATTACCTCCTTGATGATTTCCAAATAAGGCCGCAATTTTATCTGGATCTTCTTGATTTTCTGATTTACTCTCTAATGGTTGATTAAAATTCCAATCTTTTGTCATTCACTCATTTCATCCTTTCTAAATTCAGAATCATCGAATTGTCTTTCTTTACCAAAGGCATGGTCAAGAGCTTCTTCAAAACTCATGTGACTAATGCTTTGACGCCTTTTGAACGTCGCAAACATCGCTGTCTCCAGTTGCTCTTTGTAAGCAGCTAGTTTTTCTGTCTCTCTTGCTACCTTGCTTTCTTGCCTAGTGACCTTTTCTTCTAAGCGTTCGATTATGGTCATATACGATCCTCCTTCATTCTAATATTAGCTAAAACATCTTGATTTTGTTATCACAATTCTAAACATTGAGAGGCTTGTCTTACTGGTGGATTCCCAAACATCTCTTTTGAATTCTCAATCATAAATTGTAAATCTGATTTGTTTTCTCGAAGAGTATCGTTCCAGTCTATTTTTTCTTTCCCAAATTCATTATCAGGTAAGTCCAGTAAAACAGGAAATCCTGATTGAGATAACTTATCAGAAAAATCTTTACCTGCATCATCACAATCTACCGCCAGTGTCAATAAATCAGGATGATTATCAAAATAGCTGGTGGTATCACGAATTGTATTGATTAAAGGCAATAACTTTGAAGGTATTACTGTATCTAAAAATTCCAATTTCTGATTTTCTTCAGCTATCAGTCGTAAAGTTTGATAAGCAACAACAGACCTTTTTAATCCTTCCATAGATACCAAACGAACATCAGATAGACTTTGTTGATGAAGTTCGTAATAGCTCATTAAGTCGATGAACGATTCACAAAAGACCAGTCTATTTGGTTTACCAATGTCAAAGGATATTCCAACATGTCCATGGCTTCCTTTTAGAATCGTTTTTAACCTCTCTCTAGGAAGAGAGTGATTCTTATATATCCCTTGTAAGCTTGCTGCCTGCAGCTTATGACGATGATCAAAGCTTTTAAATACAATAACAGGTTCAACTGTTTCATTTGTTTTCCAACTGGCTTGTGCTATCAAACTTTGTTGAATCATCTTTTGTACGATTTCTTCTGAAATTCCTCTACATTCTGTTAAGTAATATCTGGTCAAACGACAGTCAGAATCTTCTATTGACTTTAAAGGATAATAAAATGGTCTCTCTATATTGTCTTGAACAATGCCTTTTTGAAAAGGTTCTTCAGAAAGAAAGGCTAGAGCTTCTTTAAAGGATATTCCCTTAACTAGTCGAACAAAATCAATGACATCACCTTGAATATCTCTTGAAAACCATTTAAAAGTATTGGTAGTTGAAAAAATCCGAAATGAATCATGTTCAGGATGTTCATAGACACTGCTAGAAACTTGTTTAAAGGAGATACCTAAACGACTTGCTACATCAAGAATTGAAATTTGCTTACATTCTTCTATTTCCATGCAATATCATCATTTTGTCGTAGTATTTGGCAGTGATGGTATTGATGATGATTCTTCTAAAGTTTTAGGAGTTTCCTTATCTAAATCATCCAACCCAGATTTCCAAACCTGTACTTGGTTGACCAATAACTTACCAGGTAGTTTAGAATAGGATAACTTAACTGTTCTTGTTTCTGTCTGATTAGTCTTTGATTGGTTGGCATTCTTTAAATCAGATACATAGGTTACATTATAAGAGACCATGGCAATGGCTTGATTCGTAGTCTGATTGACAAAGATATCAGCTTTTTCAAAATGATAATCCAAAATATAGTCCTTATACACTTGGTTCATGGCATCGTTTTGACTTGTCAATTCTTGAGAATAAGCTGATTCAGTCATATAAGGTTGAATGCGTGTATTATTTTCTCCGAGCTTTTCTTTCGTATAGTACTGTGTCAAAAATTCTTTTACAGTATCCGATGACAAAATACTGGCTTTATCTTCTGCTTGTTTATCTTCCACAAGTTTAGCTGCAGCCAATTCAATCTCTTTGCGACTTTGTTTAGCAGTAGAATGTTGACCAGCAGTATATCCCATCATGAGAATAAAGCTAGTTGCGGCTACTGCTCCAACACTAATTAAGGCTTTAGTTTTGACTTTATTTAACATCTTAGACCTTCTTTCTATAAAAACTAGGTCAAGAATAACAAAAAGAACTTGTAAGTTTTATCACACAACAACTAAAGGTGATTCCTACATTTCAGGCGCAAAATCGTACAGTTCAGAGAAAAAAATAAAACTAGCTGTCTTTGGAGTATAATAGACTTATTGGAAAAAAATAAAATGCATACTGTACTATGCTATACTATAGTTAAGAAAACTATTTACAAAAGATCATGCAACTAACTTCTGAGAACTTTAAATTATTTATTAGTGTAAAAAAGGACACCTTCCCAACGAAGATATCCTGTCTAAATAAAGCTTATAAAGCCAAACACTATAAAGGAGGACGTCCAAAAACGCTAAGTCTATAAAAACAGTTGATGCTAAACTTGCGTTATTTATTCTATTGACCAACTCTACGTCTCCTAGCTTTTGATTTTGGTCTTGGATTAGCGACAGTCACTGAACATTAACATTCGTAGAATATACTCTCCATTCCTCAAGTCTATTTGACTTAGAAAACTTAAAATCAACAAGTGTCACTATAGCTATTGATGTAATAGAAAATCCTATTTCAACGTTAAAAGAAACCAAAGTAAAATTATTCAGGAAAAAAGAGACATAACATAAAGACACAAATCATACTCGATTTAACACCACTTCATGCCTGCTAATTAGTTTTTTAAGAAGGTCATACACATGATTTTACTCTTTTTAAGAAAGGATAGGTCAAGTTTGCCAGAGCAATCACTTGTTTTTCTGGATTTGGATTATTTATGCATTGTGAATACTCATAAGATAACCTTCATTCCTGTTAAAAGTTCTAAAAAGCATCCATTGACTGAAGAGGATAAGAGGTTTAATAGAGATACTTGTAATACGTATTAAAATCGAGCATTTTAATACTAAGTATAAAACTTTTCAATTTATGGAATCATCAACTATGAGTTAAAATAATTTTCGAACAAAGGCTGTCCAAAAAACTTGATATAATGCGTTTTATCGTGGGAATATTCATTTTATTTTCTCCTGAAATTGAGTTTTTACCCAGACTCATTAATTTTATTGATATAATCCAATAATAATGATAATATCAAATAGTAATAAAAGAATTTGATAGTATTTTTTCATAATCTGTCACACTTTCTAATAATTTTTTATGGTAAAGGGAGGTAAATATGATTTTAGGTGAAACTTATAGAAAAATACGAGAAGGAAAAGGTATTTCTATTTCTTCATTAGCAGGTGCAGAAATTTCAAAGTCTCAAATTTCTAGATTTGAATTAGGAGAGACAGAAATTTCATTTTTTAAATTATTATATCTACTTGAAAAAATAGGTGTAACACTAGAAGAGTTTTTACTTTCCTGTAATAATTATGAGCCTTCAGACTTCAATAGCTTGATCCGCTTAGTTCAACAGGCTGCCTACAATCAAGAAATTAAATCATTACTTAATATGGCAAACAAAGAGATAGCACTGTTTAGAGAGACAAATTCTCATTATCATAAGCTAAATGCTATTTTCATTGAAAGCATTGTCTATGGAATTGATAATAATCATAAATTGAGTAATCAAGACACCTCTTACCTTACAAATTATTTATTTTCTGTTGAAAACTGGGGATATTACGAAATTCTTATTCTTGGAAATTGCTGTCGAGCAATATTACCAAATTTATTATTTAGATATGCTAAAGAGGCACTAAAAAAAGGAAAGTTGTATAGTTCCATACCTAGAAATAAACAATCTCTCGTTCAATTACTTCTTAATTCACTTATTATAATGATTGAAAATAGCTTATATGAGGAATCTTTATTTTTAAAACAAGCTACTAAGAATATATTATCTAATTCCACAGATTTTTTTGAACAAACTATTTTTTTGTATTTAGATGGATATTTTGAACTTAAATTTCATCATAATCAAAAATCAATTTTAAAAATAGAAGATGCTTTAAAAATTTTTGAATTATTCAATAAAACAATATACAAAAATTATAAAGAATACTTCGAAAAAAATATTATCAATTTAATACAATGTGGTAATTCCTATTTTGAATAATTGCTTTTTTTGAAAATCTCTTGAACTCATCTAAAGAAATCAACTCTAGCTCTTCAGCAATACTATCCCAACTTGGAATATCAAATAATTTTTCTCTACAAATTGTTTTTAAATATTCATTTTTATTAACTTCACAATTTATGTACAATTCATTGATTACTCTTTTTTTAGCCTTATAAAATAATAGTTCATCAGATAAATCGGATTCATTAACAAGATTGTTCTCTAGTGTTTTAATCAATTTTTTCTTATAGATTGTAGGTGTTATAGTTACGATTTTTAGTAAAGTCATATTACTATAAAATATTGGGTATGATACAATATTATATATCCATTGCTTTTGTGTCCTTAACTTATGGCCTAATAATGAATCTTTAATACCAGTTAACATCGAGTTTAAGATACTTAACATTGCCATATCATGAGATGATGCTACCATACCAGATATATCAAGATACATAGAAATTTCAGAGAGTTCTTGTATTTTATCTAATTCTGTTAAACCACTTGAAAATGTCGGAAAGTTAATTTCTACAGATGATCCACTTAAAGGTAACATATTTTCAATATATATGATTTCACTTTGTAGAAAACTTGGACCAGAAATAGCAATCTGGAATTCTCCTGCTTGAATTTTATTTTTATAAAATTTATATATAGTTTCTAAAGTAACAGACTCAATATTACCTCTAGTACCAATAATATCTATTGACCAAGAACTATTTTTAAAAATTACTCGATTATCATTAATAGATTTTTTACTATTTTCATACTGATTTAATTCAATTAAGACTATTTTCTTTTCCCTCAATAGTTCATCTTCAGTAATAGAAAGATTGAAAATCCTACTTATCAGTATTTTAAAAATTTTATAGAAATCTTCAGCTAGACAGTAACCACTTAAATTAATATAATCTCTAGATGTCTCTCCTTTAATAGCTGCACCATTCATATCAAACAATTCATTTAGTGATTGTTCATTCCCTGCTCGTATTAGTAAATGTTCAATAAGATGTGAAAATCCTAATTCATTTACTTGCTCAATACTAGTACCTGCAACAAACATCAATGAAAAATATGCAAATTTACTTGCTTGATTTTTTTTAAATATAATTTTCTTATTCATCAATTTTTAGAATCTCCCAGAGTTTACTTTTATTGAAATCATGACCACATGTAGGACAATGAGATTGCTTAGAGAAGTGCTTGAATTCATCTTCCCTAAAACTATAAAAATCAAATCTAAATAAAGTATTCCAAACATTACTATTTTTCTCTGTTACACAATCTAACCATTTCTTCACAACCCATGATGACAATAATAGAATATTAGTTAAAATATTTGCAGTTATTAATTTTCCATCATAGTTTGAAAATTTTTTAACTAAATTTTGAAAGTTATCACTATCTTGTTCATAAAGTAAACAATCAACACAGCCTATATTTTGAATATTAGGATTACAAAATAAGAGTTTACCTGCGCTACGTTGGCTAAAACAGTATATACTAGGGATATTAAATAAATAGCATGCTCTATTTACTAATCTTTGTGCTATATAAGGAGGTTCATCCATACAACAAAATACCCAGTCACTTTCAGAAATTTCTTTTTTTACAGCATCAACAGTGCTCATTTTTAACTTTCTTTTTGTGACTACACACTGATAATTACGTTTTAGAATACAATCTTTTACACAGTCAACTTTATATTTACCAATATCGTTAAAGGTAAACATAGATTGCCTATTTATATTATTTTCTTTAACAATATCATCATCGACTAAATGAAGTCGCCCTACCCCTAATTGGGCTAATTGTAATGCGATATGAGAACCACCGGCTCCACATCCTAGTATGGTAACTTTTAAATTACTCAATTTTTCAAGTAATTTAATCCCACCAATACCTTCACTAGAATAATAAGTTTCCAGTGATTCATTAATTAAATAGTGATCAATTTGATTTACAGGTCTATCTAATATTTCTAATAAATTACGATCAGAAAATTTAGATATATATTTTTCTATAATATTTTCGGATATATCATATTTTTTTCTTAATAAATCTTTAATTTCTTCAAAGCTATTAATTCCATTGCAACAAGAAATTAAATCTAACCAAAAATCTGAGTATCCTGTAATTTCTAATACATCAACATCGTCAGCTCCAATTCTTAATCTATCGTTCTTCCATTGGTAAACGATTCTATCCTGGTTCCATTTTGGGAAATAATTATCCATTTTATATCCTCAACTATTTGATAAAAGCATGCAAGATGAACATGCATGCTTTTGTTATACACGAGAAGTCAATTAATATTATTGACTTCTTTTTTATTAATACAAACTAATTTAAACTCTCTTTTTAAGAGTTTAAATTAACTAAATCTAAAATTATCTTAGATAAAGTACCAATTAGTTGTATCTTCTTCACGAATTTCTTCAAATTCTAACTCCAAAATGTTGAAATCTTCCATAATCATGATCATCACCTCCTTTCTATTATAAAACAATTATCTGATCAAACTCTTCCAATATTTCTGGATTTTGATCATGAGTAATGACAATAACAATTGCATCTTTAATGGATAGAATGTAGTCCATTATTTCTTTTGCTTTTATTGGATCAAGGTTACTTGTAGGTTCGTCAAATATATAAACTGAATATGTTTTGACTAAAAACCTAGCTAAATCAATTCGTTGCTTTTCTCCTTCTGAAATGATTTGGTTTGATTGAGCTAGGTTTTTACGAAGGAAGTCTTCATTAAAACCTAAGGATTTTCTTAATTTTTCAGTTAAATGAAGGTTTCTAGCCAATTTGATATTCTCTAGAATATTGCCTTCAATCAGAAAGTCATTTTTTTGCACAAACGCAATATCTTTATATAACTCCTCTGAGGGAATATCAATATTCTGTTTTCCGTTGATTTTTATTTCTCCATCATAAAGATTTTTTGGATAATAATTTAGTATTAATTTTACTAAAGTTGTTTTCCCAGCTCCTGAAGCACCGATAATAGCATAGCGCTTGCCTTTTTTAAATTCATAGGAAAAACAATCAAATAATATTCTATTTTCAATTTCATAATATAATTGGCTAATAGAAATGGTCGAAATATTATCACAATTAATTGTAGTTGTTTTATGAAAAATTTCATGATTCGTCTCATATAGATTTTCTTGGATATTATCAATAATGGACTTACAACTGTTGATTAAATTTTTATTGTAAAGAATAGATTGTAAAGGAGCAAAGACACCGTTTAATAATTGAATACTTGCTACGAGTAATCCAATAGTCAGTAAGTTATTTCTTACAAAAAAGATACCAGCAACCATACAGGATAGTTGAGAGCAAAAACTTAGTAAGGTTCCAGTAGTTGAAGCTATGTCTTTTAAAAATTGATAAGTTTTTCTGGACTCTTCAAATTCTAAACTGATTCCTTGAATTTTTTCTTGAATCCAGCTTTGAACATTTAATAACTTAATTTGTTCAAAACCATCAATAAAGTTTGTCATTTTTGATAAATAGTCACTATTTTGTAGGGAATAATTATTAGTTGCTTTAGTCATTAACTTTCCAGGAATTTGAGATAGAAAAATCGTTATACTTGACAATAAAAGAAAGACTAATGCTAATCGCCATTCTATATAGATAATAGCAACCACACTCATGATAAGGGTCCCTAAATTTGCAATTAGAGAGATTCTAGGAATCAATAAATTTTCTTGAATAAGGTCACTATTTTTGGTGATATTATTTAAGAAATCTGAATGGTTACGGTTGTCAATTTGGTTAAATTCACGCGATAAATAATGTAATAAGAGACCCTTTTTTAGATCTATAATAACTTTTTTTACATATTGATTTTTAAGATAGGAATAAGAACAAGAGATAAAGAACCACAGTAAAATAGAACCTACAGAAATAGTGATATGAAAGAGTAATCCACTATTTGAATTAGATATACTATCAAGTATTCTTCCTAATTGAATAGAGAAGAATGTCATTAAAAGAGCACTTGTCAAACTTAATAAAATAATCAAGAAATATAGTAATTTATATTGTTTCATAATCTGGTTCATATCTTACTCCTTAAGTAACTCTGATGAGAATATTATAATCCAAATATGAAAATCAGAAACAAACCTCCCGTATTTGGGACGCAATGAATGGTTTACACTAAATATAAAAAAAAATTATAAAATAATTATTTTTTAAAATAAGAGGAGAACTCATATTTTTATTTAACAATGAATATATCACACTAAACCAGATAGAATATACAAGTTAATTTGTACCGAAATTACTATATATTATAAGAAAAATAGAAACTCTAAAGCATTCTGTACACTTTAATTTTAATTCATCTCTTTTTATTTCTCACACTAAGTACTAGGACGGGATTATAAGCACATCAATAAAAAAAACTCTATTCAAACTTACCTTTGAATAAAGTCTTTTAACTATCTAAAAAGTTCACATTTTATTCTTATTTATGGAGTTAATGAAGCGCCAACTAAATCCTAGAACCAACATCAGATTGATGAAAAGGTACACAGCTGTAAAACTAGTTAAACCATGTTGTCTGATATCATCAAAATATAAAGTAGGTTCAGTAAAGAACAAATAAATTCCATAAACCTCCACGAAAATAAGAAAACTGACAAAACCAATCAGGAAAAGTCCACTGGCAATAAGAAAGAGTCTCCATAAAAGAATGAGAATTCCTCCAACTGCTAAAAAAATTACTGGGATAAGGAGTAAATCATTCATAACTTTCTCCTTTCTAGTTAATCAATTGACGATAATGGGTGGCAAGAGAGGAATCAAACTCTTCTAATTTTTGAACTAAGTCCAAATACTCCTCTTTTTCATGTTCTTCAAAATCCACACCTCGATGATTCTGAAGAGAGATTTCCAATTGACTAGTGAGTTCTCGTTTAGAAAAACTGTAATCCCCAGTAACTTCCTCATAATGTTCCTTTAGTTCCTTGTAGGCTTGGTATTCTTCAGGTGTTTGAAATCCCTGTACCAAGGCCTCTTCTAATTGATAATAGGTATCTTCCATCATAATCGTTACCTCGTTTCTTTCTATCTTTATTCTACCGCGCTTTTCTTTTCTTGTCCGCTATTTTTATATATTTTTTAATCTAATTCAAAAGAAAGTTGTTCCTGCTTTTCGTTTCCTTTTTCGTGGAATTGCCTTAATGCCTGATCAATAATATCTAAATCCGTTTCTGTTTCAATCAATGGTGCGAGTACATCGTATTCGGCCTTTTTAGTTTGATACTCCTCTTCCTTTGGAAAATTTTTCTCAATTTCTACCTTAGCAGTAGTCCATTTATCCTTTAATTCATCCAATAAGTTCTGAGTTTTCACTTGGTCCTCTTTAATGTAATCAATCGTATGCTGGAGCCTTTGAATTGTCCCCAAAGGAGAATACAAATCTAAACTGACAGAATATTGATTTTCTCCTACAATCTTAACAGAGAAGGTTTCAGGAAGAGGCTGATTTATTGGAAGACTAAGCATTTTAATGTCAAATCCTCGATAGCTTGCTAGGGTACGGAATTCTTTGATGTCAGCTTGATTATGACGGATAAGACGGTGTAGAGATTCACCTGCTTCAGCTCGTTGCTCAAAAACTTGCTTGCCTACTGTCATAGAAAATGCCTGGTCTTTCGATATTTCAGACTGTTGAATATCGCCTTCATACTTGCTTAATCGTTTCTCAAGAATGGGCATATTTTCTTCACAGTAAGAGATTGTATGACGATAGTGATCCTTACTGCGTTGAAAGGCGCGTCTTTGATTTTCTAATAGAGTTAGATCATTCTCTAGTTCCATCTTATATTTGAGATAAGGATTACCTGTTGCTAGTGCCTTAAAATCAGAAGCTGTCATGGTCTGTTCATCAATGTCTTCCGCAGCACGAATCGGCTCCTTAGAAGTCATAATCTGCTTAATATAACGAAGTTTGTTCTCCTGAGTTGCCCATAGATAATTATCAAATGAACCTTTGGTAATGTAGTGGTAAATATCCACTTCCTTGTTTTCATTTCCCTGTCGGATAATCCGTCCATTACGTTGCTGAATGTCACTTGGTCTCCACGGTACATCCAGGTGATGAACTGCTTTCATCTTGCTCTGAACATTTAAACCTGTTCCTCCTTTTTCAGTTGAGGCAAGTAAGATCCGCACCTCTCCTGCATTGACCTTTCGAGACAAACTATTCTTCTTTTCATCACTATTGGCATCATGTACAAAGGCAATTTCCTTACTAGGGACTCCTCTATCAACTAATAAAGCCTTAATCTCAGAATAAACATCAAAGCCATTGTCCTTTTTCTTAGGTGTTCCAATATCTGAAAAAATCATCTGAGTAGCCTTATTTTCCATTCCTTCACGATAAATTCTTTCAACATTATCCACTACCTGAAGCAGTTTATGATTGTCTGCTAGACTATAACTAGAGTCCAACAAACGCATATCAATTGCTAGTTTCCGTGCCTCACCTGTTATCTTTAACATGTTATCCTGACTCGGATCAACTGTTCCACATTTGACCATATCTGACCTCATAACTAATTCTTCTAAATAGAGTTTCTGGTTTTCAGTTAACTCACTCTCAATAGGGATAATATGAGCTTCTGGAACAGGTAAATCCAACATATCTTGTGTTTGAATGTCGGCTGTTTCTTTATAGATTTTCATCAACTCAGGTAGATTGACAAACTTTTTAAATCGTTTCTTAGGCTGGTACTTATCCCCTGTAGGAGCTAATTCCATAGAGTTTTGAATTTCTCCAAAAGCACCTACCCAAGAGTCAAAATAATCAACTTGATAGCGTTTTAAAATATCTGGTTGAATATAGTTCATCATAGTATATAACTCACTAATAGAATTGGAAACAGGAGTTCCTGTCGCAAAGACAATATTTTTAAAATCATGTTCTTCCTGAATCTGTCGAACCTTCATTTCCATATCCACATTCTTCTTAGAAGTTGTATTGGTAATCCCTGCTACATTTCCAAGTCCAGTAATTGGACGTATATTTTTAAAGTGATGTGCTTCATCCACAAAGAGAAAATCAATTCCTAAGTTCTCAAAATCAATAAAACTATCACGATTAAAGCGTTGGAGTTCTTCCAATTGTTTCTCTAGACCACTTATTGATTGTTCTGCTTCTTTAACAGTATACTTATTTTCAGAATATGTTTTAATCTCTCGTAGTTCATTGAGTTTATCCTCGATATAATTCATCTGTCTTTCTTTACTGACAGGTATTTTTTCAAATTGAGAATCCCCAATGACAATGGCATCGTAATCTCCTGTAATAATACGTGACACAAATTGTTTTCTTCTCGCCTTCACAAAATCTTTTTTAGTGGTCACAAAGACTTTTTTAGTAGGGAAAAATTTCATGATCTCTTGGCCAAATTGAGCAGACAAACTAGAGGGCACTACATACAAGGGCTTATGAACCATCCCTAACTCCTTTAATTTAAACCCAGCACCAAGCATGGTCAAGGTCTTTCCTGAACCTACCTCATGAGCTAATAGGGCTCTTTTTTCTTCTACGATTCTTTGAATGGCATTCTCTTGATGAGGACGAAGACTGATATTTTGTGCCAAGCCATCAATGACTAGATGACTACCGTCATACTCTCGACTAACCGTTCGATTATAAAGACGATTATAGCTTTCCTCAATGACTTGTTGGACTTCTGGATACCGTGAGACAAATTCTTGAAAGAGCTCTTGTAAATGCTGCTCTTTTGCTCTTAGAACAGAGGTTTTTTCCAAATCTGTGATGGTCTTTTTCTTTTCTCCTTCCGTAACAGTCATGGTAATCGTCGGTTGGTTTGAATTTAGTAAATTCTCAAAAATCTTTCTTCCTGTATCATAACGTGACCCACTGACTCCAAGACTACTATCTTTAGCACTTGGATAGCGATAAGCAAATGATGTCCTTAAATGAACTTGGCCATCGACAGGATTCACTTCAATGACTTGTTCAACATCAGGCGAAGACAATTCAAATTCACGATTGGTAAAACATTCAAAGGCAAATTTACCATAAACGGATTGAGGAATCCAACGTGACCCTATTTTAAACTCAATATCTGCCAGATGAATCCTCGGAGGGCGAACAGATTCTAACAAATCTAAAGCATGGTTCCAATCATATTCTTGGTTGTTTTCCTCCACTAATAGTTGAACTACTTCTATCTTGTTGAGAATGTCTCCTGATAAAAACTGATTCTTAGAAAGATATTTTCTTTCTCCTCTTAAATAGCTTTCTGGATCCATTAAAATCTGGTCTCCTAACTCATCTAAAATAGCAGCTTGGCTATGTTCGGGATAAATTGATACCATATAGTCTAAATCAACCCCTCTACCATCCGATAAACTGGAATTTAAGGCATCTAAAGCCGTTGAAACTCTTGTAATCTCTCTCTCCGGCCTAACCAATGCTTTCTCAAAGGCTAAAGATTTTTTATATTTTACTTTCTGACTTTTAGAATCAATGTATTCATCTTCTAAACTTGCTAGTAAAGAATACTTATCGTCACTATCAAATAAGTTCCGATTGACTGAGGCATTCAAGTATCCAAATTGACTTACAAAGCGGTCATAGTCATGATTGAGTTTACTAAGTAACACCTGAAAATCAGCCCGACTATAATCTTGATGACGTTGAATTTCAATTAAGGATTGATAGGTCTCTCTCAAATCAACCATGCCCTTAATGCGACTAATATCCTTATCCGATAAGGGACTTTCATAAAAGACAGTTTTTTTGAACAGTCCCTTATATTTCCCTCTTTTACTCGCTTCTTCTGACTTGTAAACATCTAGTGCTTCCTCATCTGTCAAATGAAGTTGCACGAATCGGTCTATTTTATGTTCAGACAAAGAACTGTCCCAAGCTTTAAAATCTCCCTTTTCATCTACATAATAACTAATTTCGTCTACTTTTGAACTTTTCCGAATGCCATGCGTATCTCGGTAATAAATTTGATTTCTCTCATATCCAAAAGAATAGAGCGCTAAGTCCTCACGTATACGACTTGGGATCGAATTATCCACTTCTTCTTGGATAAAAACAGGTGCTTTCAAAGAATTGTCAATTGGTTTAGGTTCTTCCACATTTTCTAACGCTTCCATAATGTCAGTAGCTAATGTTTCTGATACCCCCTTAACATTGAGGGTTCCTCCATTAAAATTACGTACCTCATATTCACCCAAAACTTGTGTATTGTATTTCCCATCAAAATAAGGATTGATCCAGACACGCTTATCCTCCTCAAAGGGAATAGAGCCACTAAAGACAAGCTCATCTTCATTAAGATTCTTTGCTTGGTCCTTTTGAAAGAAGAGGAGATCTGTAGTTACTCGGGTACCTGCAATCTTTTTAAAAGCCGTATCCGGCAAACGAACTCCCCCTAAAAAATGAGTGTTGGATTTAATCTCTTGTAAGACATTATCTGTCCGTTTATCCATTGTGCCAATAGAAGAGATAATCGAAACTTGTCCTCCATCTCTTACTAAATCAAGTGAGTGTTTGACAAAGTAATCATGAATCATATAAGGTTTATCATAGTTTTTATCTGCAATGCGAAAATTTCCAAATGGAACATTCGTTAAGACTAAATCAAAACTATTATTTTGATAGGGCACTTCTTCAAATCCTCGCACTTCAATATGGGTATTGGGGTGGAGTTGTTTTGCGATTGCGCCTGTCACGCTGTCTAATTCAACTCCATAGAGTTCTGACCTCTCTCGTATACTTCTAGGCATAGCCGCAAAGAAGTTCCCAGTCCCCATAGAAGGATCTAGTATCCTTCCTCCCTCAAAACCATCATCCAGTAATTTTTGCCAAATCTGGCGAATAATCATTGGGTCTGTATAATAGGCTGTGAGGGAACTTTGTTTCATGGTGGAGTATTCTGACTTACTTACTAAGCTCCTAAGAGTTAAACGTTCTGCTTCATACTTTGGATTGAGTTCATCAAAAAATTCATTGGCAAGACCGCCCCAGCCGACATACTTGGCTAGTAGCTCTTGTTCTTCTGGATTCGCTTGTCGTCCATCTTTTTCTAATCTTTTAACAATTTCAATTGCGGCGATATTCGTTTCAATTTTTTCTCGATTTGTCTTAGGGTAAAAGTCCTCTAAATCATCTGGAAAAACAAAATCTTTAACGGGGACATCCGTCTCTTCTATATCTGAAATAAGCGTTTCTGTTTCCTTATCTTTTTCCTTTTCATTTTCATTTTCTTCTTCCAGATAGGAATACAAATCTATTTCCAGACTTTCACTTGATGAATCCATCTCAATCTCTGAATTTTCTTTTTCAAGTTCTACCAGAGACAATACTTGTTCAATCTCTTCCAAACTGTTCAAATATAAAATAGGATTTTCTTCAAATAACTGGTTGGAATCATTGAATAGCTCTAGGCGAACTAAGTCATTTATCTGTGCATTTTCAATTGAAACCAACTGAAATACTTGTCCTTTATAACTTACTTGTGAACCAATCGGATATTCCCTCAAAGCTTCTTCTACAATTTTATCTACTTTAGTTAGGGAATGAACTTCCACATTTTCTTCTACCTGGTCAATATTATCTAAAGGTAAGACTGCTTCCTCTACTTGCTTAGACTTTTCTCTTATAGCCTTTACTTCATCAAAATAAGTAATAATCTTCAGCTTTTGTGTCAGTGGGAGTTGTGTGTAGTTTTCTTCATGATGGACAAGATCCGTAACGATATCTAAAGTAGCCGTCAATTCTGAGCCCAAATAGGCTAGAACATCTCCTTCTTTTTCTTCAAAATGAATCTCAAGAACTTCTTTTTTTAGTTCTTTGGAATCAACCATTAGAAGAAACTCCTCTATATCTCTACTAATGCGATCAGATAGATTATTCGCAACCCGATAGACATTGACTAAATTGACATCCTGATTCTGATGAAATACAAGCTCACTTAATGGTGTTAGCTTCTCTTTTTCAGATTGGATGTAAAATCGAGTGAAAAGATTATAGGTTGCGACTTCTAGCACCAAGTTTTTCTCAAAATTACTTAATTGAGATAATTTACTTAGACCTGCTTGTCCAAAATTTCTTGTGTAACTTTCTAAATCTTGGTCATTATTTTCAGAACTGGCCTCTAGGAAAGAAACAATATCTTGATCAAAAGAATATACGTGAGGAATCTCTTCTATCTTGCCCTCTTCAGTCAAAAAATTCACTACCAAATCCTGCCATTTCTCATCAAAATGTTGAGCTTGATAACGAAGAAATAGGTCCATTTTCTCCCTATCTTTTGGAATTGTTCCACGAAACATAGCCAATAATTGCATTACTTCCATACTCACTCCTTTCATCTATACGAAAATAGGAGAATCACATGATTCCCCTACAACTCTATCTCCATTTCAACCTCTTGAGGACTGGTTTCTAAATCACTAGACAAAAGAGAAACAGAATCTGTTCTCATGTAGTAAGTATATAAGTCTTCTAGGTCTTGTTGGTTTTCAATCCCTGTTTCAATACTAATCAGAGCCTGTATAAATTCCTTGTAGTGACTCTCCATCATATCTGAAATCTTTTGTTTCATTTCCATAAATACTGAAGATGGTTCAGTTATACTTGTTTGGTCTATGTCTTGTAAATCCTTTTCTAAGGGATTGGTTCCTTCTTCTACTTCCACTAAATCTGAACGACCATCACCATCAGAATCTGCGCTAATAGGATTGGTTCCTAGCGCTAATTCTTGAGCATCAGTTAGTCCATCTTGATCCGAATCACGTTGATAAATGGCTTCCATATACTTCCTTCTTTCCTAGTTAATCTTTTTTCACTCCAATCCTACCAAATATTCCTTGAAAGAAGTATCACAACAAAAAAAGAGAACGAGCCAAAACTGCGTTCTCAAATAATATTGTGATTATAAACAAGTACTCCAGATTTTCGAAATTTATGCTGTATATAATCAAAAACTTTCTTATTGCTGAATCTTGCCATATCATCTATGTGATAAATCGGTAACTCGAATGACTTGGTCCACTTGCTCCCAAATAAGAGGATTGTGGGTCGCAATAATAATGGTTCGATTCGGATTTTTTAAAGATTCTAGGATAGAGAGTAATTCCTCAGAGTTTTTGGGGTCTAGCGAAGCGGTTGGTTCATCTGCAAGAATCAAAGGCGGATCCTTTAAAATTATCTTCGCTAGTGCAACACGTTGTGCTTCTCCTCCTGATAACTCAAATATAGGTTGCTTTAAATCCAAATAAGAGAGGTTTACACGGTTTAGAGCTTGTTTCATCAAAGAGAGTTTCTCTTTTTCTTTCAACTTTTTACCAACTAAACCCAGATTGAGATTCTCTTTGACGGTTTGGCTTTCAATTAAGCCAAAATCTTGAAATAAATATCCCAAGTAATCTCTAAAGAAAACAGAGGGCTTAATGTCTTTAAGAGAGGTGCCATCATAGATGATTTGCCCTTTGTCATATGGCTCTAATCGTCCAATCATATTCAAGAGTGTTGTCTTACCACAGCCACTTGTACCGATTAAGGCATAAATTTTCCCACCTTCAAAATGAAGATTAATATCTGAAAATAGCTGACGGCTTCCAAATTTTTTAGATATATTCTTTAGTTCAATCATCCTATTTTCCTTTCATAATGGTCATAGAAACACGAGATTCTTTCTGTGCTTGACGGTAGAGAGTCAGTATAGCAATAACGAGGAAGATTGATAAAGTTACCAATCCAATCATCAAATCCCGACTACGCCAAATAAAGAGACTCGCACCGAATACAAAACTAGCAAATTGACTAATCATATACTGAGCGTGTGTTTCAAAAAATCGCAAACCAGAAATTCGTTTAATCAAAATCTCACGACGGAATTGTTCAAAATAAAGAAGATTCACAGAATAAAAGAGAAGCAAAGAACTCGCGATTCCAATAATAGCTCCTAAAATAAGGGTTAGAGTTTCTGTTTGAACCTCATAGTAACGTGCGAGGTAAACACTTCGTCCCTCCTTGAGATAGGAGACTTGATCATAAATTTCTGCATTTTTCAAGAGTTTAATCCCATCTTCATATCCTTTGACAAAAATATTCTTACCAGCATTGATAGACCAACTAGATAAGGATGTAAAACTATCACCTGTAGAAGTCGGCGTGAATACCACTAAAATCGGATCAGTCAAATACTGAGTGGATACGGGATTCTCACCGTTATTATAAACAAACCGCTTTTCTCCCATTGAAAGATAACTAACGTGCGCTTTCATCTCATAATCCAAAGGAGCACTTGCCTCCTCACCAGATTTTCCATAATAACTCAATCTTTCTTCAAAGATTTTTTTTAGTTCTGCTTCTCGAGAGCGCAAATGTTCTGGGAGCAAGAGAATAAACTCACCTTTTTGGAGATGGGCTAACTTCTGTTTGGTCTCAGCATCTACCACGACCTTTTCCTTCTCCAAATAACTGGGACTAACATAGAGCGTATTAGCATCCGGACTATAGGTATCCAATGTCTCTCCCTGTTCATTTTTTCCTTGTGGATTGGCAAAATGGAACAGATTATCCTTTACATAAAGGGCTTGTTCTTCTTCGATTGCTTCCTTGGCAAAGGCATACCACTTGCTCTGATTTTCCGCATTTTTTCCTCTATCACCGATCCCAAAGGAAATTTGGTAATAATCTGCTCGATCTTCCCAAGCTTGCTTGGATAGCTGGAGTTCCTGTAAACGCTGGTAAGAAGTCAAGCCAGTCTTGACTGCATAACCTACTGTAAAGACAGCAACCAACTGACATAGCAAGGTCAAGGTCATCAAACGTTTGAGGGGCAAACGTCCTTTTAACACAGGAACCAAAGCCTTGTAGCTCAAGCTCATCAAGTAGAGCAGGCTCAGTACGAGCGAAATTCCCAATAAAAAGAGAAGATAAAGCCCCACTCCGATACTAAAGGTTGCTAAAAGAACGGAATAAAAGAGCCCTTGGCCGAGGAGTACAGCACCTCCCACTATAAGGGATCCCCCCCCAGCTAAGCAAAGCCACTTGACGTCATCGTATAAGGCGCTTCCTATAATGGACAAGAGGGTCTGTCCTGAAAAGAGCTGAAGCCCTGCAGCCCGCATCTCCTTAATCCGAGTGATAATCACCATAGCAAAGAAAGCTAATCCAAATATAGCTAAACTAATCAACAACAACGGATTTAAAGCAATCCAAAAAGCTAAAAGATACGGAGGAGTTTTGCGGTCTGCAATCGCTTTATAACCTAAATCATCTAATTTTGCAGCTAATTTTTCCTTGGTCAATGAACCAGATAAGAGAAGGTAGCTATTGAGAGGATCGCTCCGTTCTCGGCTTTCTTGGCTGGCCACTTGAAACTCTTTTGGCAAGCTTCCCTGACCATAGGTCGCATAGGTGAAGTTGGTGCTTCCATCCTTACTCGGCTCTACTATCCGTCTGGCAATCAAACTCTGCTCCGAGCTTGCAAACTTCTCCAACTCTCGCTCAAACTCCTCACGAGTCGGCTCTTGTGCCCCCTTTTTAACACGTAGCAGGGTAACGGAGTCATAACTAGTATAGAGATACTGAGGGGCACGTAAGATAATAATCCAAATGAAGAAGCAACTGAGAAAAATAGTAGACAAGCAAATAAATAGTTTCTTCATAGTAGACTCCTTATAAAAAAATGATTCCCCTTGTAGCTCGTACAAGGGGAACGATTTAAACCAATGAACGATTAGTCATAATCATAGTAAAATGATACTTGTTCTCCCCATTTGGTCCAAATCCATGCGTAGGAAGTTTTTCCAGCAGGAGCTTCTCCTTTATCAGAATCACTATCCCATCTGCTCACGATAGATGAATAATGGTATTTTTTACCATGGTAGTAATTTGAAAAAGCCCATCCTCCTCCAGAACCCTCACCATAGGTCCAAACACCACCATCAGGATACTGCACTGCGGCAGATACAGCTCCCATTAATGTAAAGCTTGAAATAAGAGCTAGAGCGAGTAATCTATTTTTTTTCGTTTTCATTTTATTTCTCCTTTCAAACAAAGCACACCCTGAGTAACAATGCGACAAAATAAATCCTCCTCTCTCTTTTTTTGAAACCGGTTTCTTTATAAAACAATGATACCATTTTTACTATTATATGTCAATTAATTATATGTCAATTAATTTTAAGTAAATCAGAAAATTTTTTTCAAATAAACTATTGTAATAATAAAAAATAGATGGCTTACTGAACCTGTAAGCCACCTAGTCAGTCGGTTTATTCTGGTGTCTGCCACCGCTTGGCCCTTACGTCCAAGATTGCTATCGGATTTCGTTCTGGTGTCCGCCACCGCTTGGCCCTTATGTCCAAGATTACTATCAGATTGACCATGAGCCGACCACTCATCTACACCATTATTCTAACGAATATGAGCTACAAATACAAGAGAAAAACTTATTTTGGATTTATACACTATAGAAAACATACACTATCTTTAGATTGAACTTTTTTTCAAAATAAGCTATAATGAATTTAAGTAGAAACAGGAGGTAGAACAAATGGCTACAATCAGTTTAACACGTGACATAAAACTAACAAACGAAGATGCTCTAAAAATTCTTAATCATAAACCATCTAAAAAGCTACAAGCAGTCTTGAAATCTATTGAATCACAAGACGCTACCGCTCCAACGAAAAATAAACTCATTTCAAAGTATCTGTAAGATGACAATTCAAGTAACACCACTTAAGCAATATCTTGAAAATATTCAAGTGCTGGCTCCTGATAAAACTAAGAAACAAGTTCAGGAGCTATTTAAAACTATCATTTTAGAAAATGTTAATTTCAACGGTAATGAAGAGATGTTGACTTATCTATCTGATAAAGCTCCCAATTTTGAAAAACAACATCGTTCTCGTAATTTTATCGTTGAAGAAATTGAAACAAGTAACATCATAGGATTCTTTAGTTTATCTCTCAAAGTTGTTGATATTTCTGATTTAGAGAAATCCCTAAAAAAGAAACTCGTCCTAAAAGGGAAAAGTCCCCAAAATATTGATTATCTCCCTGTGTTACTTATCGGTCAATTCGGCAAAAACACAAAGCTAAATAAACTATCAGGACAAGAGTTATTTGAAATTGTAATTCAAAAAATTGAAGAATTTCGAGCAATTGTAGGAACTCAGATGGTATTTTTAGATAGTATCAATCATCCTAAAGTCATTCAATTTTATGAACAGTTCGGATTTGTTGCTTACAGTCAATTGATTAAAGACGATCATCAAGTAAGTTATCAGCCTATGGCATTAAATATGTCACTCTATAAAAACTAAGAATCATGTCACCTAAACTGATGACATGATTCTTTTATTTCACCGTATAAGCAAAACTAATGGCACTATCTGCTTGAGAGATTTTTCTAAAGGTATAGTTAGGGTTGCTACCATAGTTAGTTTCAGACACAAGGAAAGAACCATCATCATAGACCTTCTCGACAAAAGCCACATGACCATAGTCTGCTGGTGTGCCATGTGTACCTCCCACAAAAGAAACAATAGCACCTGCTCTTGGTGTAGAGCCTGTTTCACCTCCAAGACTTGACGCTGTCGCAACCCAGTCCTGACCATTTCCCATGGTATTAATGATTGAAATCTTCTCTCCATTACTTCCTTTTAATTTTAAGCCTAATTGATTCATACGAGCCGCAACACCCCATGTACATTGTCCATAGGCATAGGCCATACCATCTCCACCACCAGGAACAGAATGCTCATACAAGTCCCCACGAACCCCTTCAAGGGATTGCGGGTCACTTTTTGCCTGTCCTCCATTTGTTTGGCTGAAACCTTTTTCAATTTGGTAATACCATTCCGTTGCTCTGGTTTGTCTTTCCAGTAGTTTGTCACCAGAATTTCCCTCCCAATAGGTGAGGAAGAGTTGGGCGAGATTGGCTGCACTCCCCGTATTTCCAAAGAAATCCTTTAACCAACTTTGATAGTAAGGACTATCCCCATGAAGCATAAAGTCAAGCTGGAGGTCTAAATCATACCATTTCTTATTTTTAGCGTGTGCATAATTTAATAAAGCTGTATGCCGTGTTGAACCATCTGCAGTATCCGTCCATTGCCCTAAACCTAGACCTCTATGAAGAATATTAGGATACGCACCTCCATAAATGGATGGACCTCCAATTGCTAACCAGCTTTCATCATCCCATGAGGAATCGGTAGCTCCAACAGGAGGAGATAAATAATCTCCTTCAGCACGTTTTGGATTAATAGAAGACTCTACCGACCAATTTCCTAAAATAGCCGCAATGGCTTGGGGACTTGCCCCTTGAGATTTCAAAAACTCATAAATATGTTTTGCTCGTTCAAACTCATCCCCACCAAACTGACCAATGGCAGGTAAGATAGTGGTCTGAAGTTGAATGACTTTTGGAAAATAAAATTGCGGATTGACATACACCAATTTTTCTTTCTTGTTCTTATACTTTTGATAGGAAACTTTCAAACCTGTATCGTCTGGTGTCTCACCAATAACATCACCAGTTAAGACCCTTGTTCCCTCAATCGCACGGCCATTATGAATGGAATACAAGGCTAAACGACTCTCATTCTCTCCTTTTCCGTTAGTGAGAATAACATTGTCACCATCTAGAGATACAACTCCATCCATTGGTGCGACAATTGTTTGGTGAGCCTTCGCTTCTAGTAGAATGTACTCCTGAAGGGTAGGTTTTCCGTCTAAATCATAGTATCCATAACGATAAGTCATGGTTAGACTATCTTCGTTGCTTTTCCCCTCAAATGGATTGTCCAATTCCTGCATGGAAGCATACACACCCTCTTCTTTTAGTTCCTTCATTTCCTCTTGATCGTCTTTCGAGAGTTTATACTTAGGAGTTTCATAGAGGTCTTGCATGGATTTCAAATCTTCCCCATCGTTTAAATCATGCCACAAAGTAGACAGATAATCCTTGTAAGTTTCTGAACTAAATAAGTGAACTGGTTTGTGTAACTCATAGTCATGGAATTTAAAGTTCATATACCCCATCACATCATCAACTTTTGTGTAATAAGTAATTCCTTTGTCATTTGTACGAGTATGTTCTGCATCTTCCCAAGTTAGGTGGGTATAAGCTTTTGTTAATTCAAATTCATCTTGTTGAATCAAACTAGCAGATGAAAATCCTAAAAAGAAGCTCATCATAAATAATAGAAGAAAGACTAATCCTCCAACTATCCAGGTTGCAGGATTTCCAGCCGCAAATGTAAAGAAGGAAAAGGCTGCTTTTAGTTTTTGATAGATATTTCGGACACTTGTAAGACCTTGTTTCTTTAATTTTCGATACCGATTTTTAAAGGAACTTGGATTATCTTTCGCTAGTTTCCATCCTTTTCCATCCTTAAAATGATGGTATCGCTCTTTTGTGTTGGTCAGTCTTTTCTTGGTAAAACGACCTGTTGCTTGTCCTGTTTTGACACTAGCTTTTCCAAGATTATAAGAAAGCCGACTGTAGCGTTTCCCTTTTCTAATGGTCTCTTGAAGTGTGCGATAGCCTTCTAAATCTTCATTTTCTGAAGCTAACTCTCCACCTTCACGTCCAAGGACATAAAGGAAAGTTTTGGCTTTCCTACTGACTTTTTTGGATTTATAGGCTTGTTTAGTAGATTTTAAATTTTCTTTGGCGGCCTTGACTTCTTTCTTAGCTTTTAATTCTTCTAAACTCTTCCCTTGAAAGAAAAAATTAGATTTTGCTTTCGATTCCTGACCGTAGAGAAATTTTTGATTGGTTTTTCTTTCTTTACGACTCTCTTTTCTTTCTTCTTTTGCTTCTACCTTTGCTTCCTTAAATTGCTTCTTGGCTATTTTCAATCGTTTCCTAGCATGAGGCAACCGTCTGTCTCTTAATTCTTTGCGATTCAAAAGAGATGGAGGACTATTTTGAAGAATATGATTGTAGTCTTCATTTGCTTGTTTTACTCTCTCCTTTGAAGCTTCTCTCATCTCCTCTAGCTTTTCTTTTATCTCTTTTTTCCATGCTTTTTCATCCAGTACAGCGGAATCTTTTTTCTGTTTCCTTACCTCCTTCTTTCCTTTTTTCAAGAATTTTTTCTCATCTTTTAGGCTTCTTCTAAATGCCTTTCGGGCACGTATGATTTCTCTTTTATCCTTCATTTACCTTCCCCTTAATTAGAAGCCATTTTATCAGGATCCGTACTCATAATATCAAACAATTGTGTACCTTGAGGAATCTTATTTTTAAAGGGTACGACAACGGAACCAGCTTTTATCAGTCCTGCCCCTTTTTCTGGATTGACTAGGTATTTTTCGAGTTCTTTTGACAAGCCTAAGAGTTGAACCAGTTCTTCTCTATCATTTTTTGCTTGCTTGAGGAGAATCATAAATTCACTATTTGCAATAATCCGTCTACCATTTGGATCTAACAATAAGGTTTCGACGTTTTGAGTTATCCCAGTCGGACTAGCTCCATATTTTCTGACACGACTCCACAATTTAAAGAAGAAATCACTGGCATATTTATCTAATAAGAGAAGCTGCATTTCATCAAAATAAATCCAGGTCTTCTTCCCTAATTTTTGGTTCCGAACGACACGATTCCATATCTGATCAAACACTACCATGAGAGCGATTTGTTTCAGCTCATCTCCTAACTTTTTAACATTATAGATTAAGAAATTAGATCCTGTCTGAATATTGGTCTTATGAGAAAAAATATCAAGAGAACCTTCGACATACAGTTCCATATCAAGTGCCAAATTCTGCGCTTCTTCTTCTGGTTGTTGACTCAAGACAAAGACCCATTCTTCCAAAGAAGGCTCTTTAAATGACTGATAGGTCAGTCTCGTAACTCGGTCAATAATCGATTTTTCTCTTCCATCCATTTTTCTATCCAATAACTTGCCGATAAAGGATAAAAGAAATTCTGATTTTACCTTTACAGGATCTTCATCCATATTTTCCTCAGACAAGTCAAGGACATTGAGATAAGTTTGGGAATCGGGCGCAATATCAATCATTTCTCCCCCAAAAGCTCGTCCAATGATACTGTACTCTGCTTCTGGATCCACGATGATAATTTCAGTATTTTCACCAGATTCCTTGATTTTCGTTGTGATAATTTCATGCTTGGTTGCCATCCCTTTCCCAGCTCCAGATGTTCCTAAAATCAGACCAGACGGTGTATTTAATAGGCTGCGATCAATAGTAATAATATTGCTTGAGATTTGATTGATACCGTAATATTTCCCACTGCGGTCTTGTAAGTCTACTGAAGTCCATGGAGAGTTCACTGCTATATTGGACGTTAATAAACTCCGTGATACTCCCTCTAAAAAATCACAACCAAATGGCAGCAAACTATTAAAGGCTGCTTCTTGCATATATGGAAGTTTATCAATCATTAGGTCATTTGAGCCAGCCACTTGTTGAATCGTGTCTAGAGCTTGTTTAAGTTCTTCTTCATCCTGACCAAAAACACCAATCAAGAATACTGTTTGAAATAGTTTATCTCCTGTCTCGGTCATGGTTTTTAAGAGTTCCTCAGCTTCATCGATATTGCTTTCTAATACATGACCTACTTTTTCCAAATAGATACCTGTTCGAGCAAGTTTTTGTTGTTCCCCAATCTTTTGGGATTCCATTAAGGTCTTCTTTGTTCGTAGCTTCTTCATGGCATCCGCCTTGGTCGAACTTTGGGCATGGAGGCTCACAATCAATTCCAAATCTCCTTGCATGAGGTCTCGAATAAACTGATCACCTAATTCCATGCCGTAGTCTCTCACATAGACAATCTGCAATAATCGGTCATTGATTTGTAGGTAATTCTTGTTTTTGAAATCTAAGAGATTAGGAGCTATAAAGTGACGAGTTGTCTGACCCGATCTCGTTAAATCACGGTAAGAAAAAGGAAGATGGTGTTCTCCTCTAAGCATATCTGCCAACAAGTTCACACGGTTTTCTCCAGCCAAGGATTCAAAGCGAGCATCAATTTCTGAGAAACCACTCTTGAAATATTCTCCAATTTGAGACAAGGAACGATAGGCTTGTTTGGGATTAGAATCCTTTCTACCAAAGGTAATCAATTTCACAGCTGAGAAATTATTTTCACCACTGTCTAAATTCTGATTCATCATCCGATTCAGTTCTTTACGATAGGTATCATACCCATCTTCTTTTTCCTCATACAGAACACTCTGTCTAAACTTTTCTAAATTCAATCTTTTATTAAAGATAGTCAATTGGAAGTTGGTTTGGTCATCTAGTGAGTTAATCAAATCAGAATACTTCTCAATGATTGCGCCCTTATCTTCTAAACCAACGGTCTGGTAATTGACATCACCAAGTAAATAGCTTTGTGAGAAATAATCTTCTTTTACCTGCATCAGACCATTTTGATACAGGGCTTGATAGGAAAGAGTATTAGCCGTTGAGGGTAACACTTCCTCTTTTTTCCCTTTAACTTCTTCCTTTTTATTAGTCATTGAAGTTTTTTGTTTCTTTAATGTATTTGATTTTCTTTTCATGTTCAGGTCCTTTCTTTCCTGTAATTGTGCGTAGGGGAACCGTTAATTCAAAATGAAGACGGTATTTCAAATAATGTTCAAAATATAAATCATTGGGTTTATAGACTCCAAAAAGCATTAGGGGGATGGTAAAAGCAAACACAAAACCGTAAACAAACCAATCTCCAAATTGCCAGAAAAAGAGATTCAAGCCCAAAACAATAATTGTGACAATAAAGGCTGGTAAAACAAAGATGATTTGTCTTGTGGTGAAACCTAACCAAGCCCTGTGTTGGTATTTTGAGATGTCTTTAAAGACACGTGTATTCATGACTTTCCTTTCTAAAAAGGCTAAGAAGCAATCACTTCCTAGCCTTTATCTAATTACATACCTAAGATTGAGCGAGCCGTACGTTGAGAACCAACGAGGGCAATAATCAGTAAGATAGCTTGTACCAAACTACCAAACATAATCGCAAGTGATTGCAAGACTCCTGCACCATTTGAAACAGCTATTTTTCCAGCAGATTCAAACAAAGGAACAAGAGAAACAATCAGAAAAATGAGAACCCCTTGTACCGCATAGACCATAATATTTTTTAAATAGCCAATACCAATAGACTTCCACTCATCACTTAAAAATGTTGGAATCGTAAGAGGGGCAAATGGAATCATAAGGTAAAGTTGAATAAATCGAATGGATACCAAAAGATTGACCATGGCTGCACTTACTATCCGAACAAGCCAAATGAGGAGGGCGAAAAAGCCCACGATCATCCGGCCAATAAAGCCTGAACCTTTTAATCCAGAGATGGTATCATACTTTGCCCCACCGTGAGCCACAATCGAGGCCACTTGTTCAATGGCGTGACTCGCAATACCGATGATAGCTTCTACAATGACGGTAGTGTTGGTAATTACAACTGCGACCATAATATAACTAATCAACATCGGCGCTAATGCTTCAAAGGTCATCGCTCCACCTGAGTTAGCAATTTTCTTTGCCATCTTCGAAAATTCTAAGATGAGAACAACTGATAAAATCGCAACTCCAAGAGGTTGCATGACACTTTTAGTAATACTTGACATATAAGTCCAAACAGTTGGATTATAGCTAGATAGAGATTTAATCAGATCTACCGTAGATTGTAAATCCACATTAAATCCTTCAAATAAATTTTCAGCTGATATTTTTTCAGATGCAAGGTAAACAAAGGGTGAGACTAAACTAAGATTCATGTCATTGTTTATCCTCCTAAATTGAAATTTGAGTTACAAAGGCTCCAGCAGCCCCTACCATAACACCACCGACAATTTCCAGAATGGCATTCCGAACACCTGGTCCACCATCTTTAATGTTGGTTGCAAGGTTGACAATCCCCACAACAACGAGAAAGGCACCAACCGCAATCAATCCCTTCTGTAACAAAGACATAGCTTGTGCAAACATAGCACTTGCGTCTACTCCATAAACAAAACCTTTAAAATGCGTAATCATCTATTTCCTCTTTTCTATTTTTATTTTCTTATTTTAAACTAGATTCAAAAGTTAAATCACGAATTCTAAGGCCGTCAAGCTGATTTTCTTGTCTTTGAATCAAAGGATTGATTTGATAGTTCCACCACCGTTCATCGCTTTCTTGATTGGCTAGGTACTTCCAGTTTGGATGCTTAGTGGAATTGTATTTTTTGCTTTTAAAGACAGGCATATTGGCAATTCGAACCAAGCATTCATGTCGTTTCATATTTCCGACTTCATCAGGTGTCATTAAATCACGAGCAATCTTTTGATGAGAAAGGGATCCTGAACCTGTCTGTCCAAAGGAACGACTAGTATTTCGAACATCAATGGTTTGTTTACCGAGTAAGCCACTCATAAATTTAAAGGTATCTTCATCATTACCACCTAGGTAGACTAAGCTATCACAGTTCCCAAGAATGGTTTTCCAAGCTTCTTTTTCTTTATAGAGCCCTTGAAGTTGGGCAATATTTTGTAGAATAGGAACGAGACTCATATTTCGAGAACGGACTGTTGAGGTTTGTTCAGCAAAATCTGGAATTTCTCCGATATTTGCGAACTCATCTAAGTAAACTCTCACATGAAGAGGCAATTGCCCCTTAAAATCAATATCTGCTTGTCTTGTTAGGGTTTGAAATACGGTTGAAAAAAAGAGGGCTGAAAGAAACCGAAAGGTACTATCGTTATCTGGGATAACTAAGTAAACCATTGATTTTTCCTGGCCCCATGTCTTCATATCAAGGGTATCTTTTTTGGTCAAATCCATGACACTTTGAATATTGAAGAGGGCAAATTTAGCAGTGGTTACAGCTATGACAGAATCCAGAGTCTTATCCTTATAATTTTGGAAATCTGCCCAATTTCGCATGGTAAAATTTTCAGTTCCATACTTTTTAGCATAATTTTCAAATAGAATTTCTAAGACACTTTTTTCTTGATTTTCACCCTTGGATAAGTGTTTAATGAGCTTTGAGATTTCAGCAAAACTTGGATAACGCCCTCGTTTTTTTCGCTCTTCCACTTCTTTTTTTTGACGTTTCAACAAGTTTTGGTATTCCTTTTGACTTAAACGACTTTCTTCTATGAGCTGTTCTCTTGTTTTAGGTGGATTATAGAAATCGACCAAGTAGGAGGCTAAAGCTCGTACCAAAGTCATAGAAGCTTCATCCCAAAATGGATCACTACGGGAGCCAGAGCCTTTGGTGTTATTGAAATAAACCGTCAGCATGCGATTCAAATCATTTTCTGTCTCTATATAGCGAAAAGGATTGAAGCCATCTGAGTTCTTCATATTGACTAAATCTAGCACCTTTACTTGGTAGCCATGTTCTAAAAAGAGTTTGCCTGTTTTTTCGGCCAAGTGATCTTTAGGATCCACTACAATATTAGAAGTATTCATCTGAATCAGATTGGGTTTCACAAAGCGAAATGTCTTCCCACTTCCTGAACCTCCGATCACCGCAATATTCTTATTTCTATCATATTGAGGTGGTTTTTTATCTAATAATGTCAAACGAACATCTTGTGCTAAGATCGTATCATGAGAAAATTCTTTACCGTAAAAGAGCTTCTTTTCTTTTAGAGTTCCAAAACGGGCGCTCCCGTATTCTACTCCTTCTCGGTATTGTTTTTTACCAGTCTCTAGATAGAGATAAACTAGTAACATCATCACAAAACCTAGTAGAAAAAAAGCACTTGATTTTCCAGTAAAGGAAACATTCCATGGCGACTGAAGAACTTCATCTTGACCTTCCATCAGAAGATGAGTCCATTTATCTAAGGTATTTCCAGTATAGGAATCATACAAAAGCGTCAAACGATGAAAAAGATAGCCTAGTAAGATACCTAACAGTGAGAATAGTAGGAATTTCTTTCCACTGTACATCATCTCACCATCTCTTTCTGTTTGACGGTCCCTTCTTGTCTAAAGGTAATTTGAGATTTAGCCTCATCAATTGCATCGTCTAATGACTTATCCATGGTAAAATCAGCTAATTTCTCTGGATCATTAACCATTTTTTCTAACAGATGGTCTAAATGATTGTCCAGAATCGAACGGTCTTTCGTGTAGAAATGCAGAGAATCCCCTTGCCAAGCGATGGCTAAAGGAATCTCTTCTTTTTTTAAAAAAGCTTTAAATTTCTCTATATCAATTGGTTTGTCTAAAAAATCTTTCTTCAGATTAATCGTATCAATCGAATAAGGAGATTGTAGCAATTCTTCTAATTTCTGCACACCTACCTTATAGGCGGAATCCTGTGCTAAAGCCTGACGTCTAGACCATTCTAGAATCTTTAAAAGACTTTTTACAGTAAATAAAAGACTACGCTCAGCATATTGAACTGCCATTCGTTCCTGTTGTTCAGAGGACATCTGATGCCTCCTTCTTCACAAATAGCAGCTTTCCTTCTTTATAACGATAAGCTATCAATTTCTGACGTTGCTTAATCGACTTGACAACCTGCAGTAGATCTCTCGAATAAGGTTCTCGAAGAGTAACTTCTACTGCTTTCCCATCAACGATACCAACACGTTTAAATTCAATGTAGTCTTTTTTGAGATGTCCTAAGCCCATACCAAAAGGAAAGTGATGAATCAATTGGATGGTACATCCACCTTTATTTCCCATTTGTTTCAAATCATACAAGTTTACTACCTTCATGATTAACTCCTTTATCTAGTTTGTCGCATCGTTTAAGTCTGGTAACGATAAACTCCGTGTCTGTTAGAAAATTCTCACACACGTCTTGTGCCAGTTGCCCTTCACAGGGAAATACTCTCAGTCCCTACTTACACAGGCACGCTAATCAAGACGGAGTGGATTCAATTTTCAAAGAACAGGTAGCTTTATTATAGATAAGAGTAGTTGAAATTTTTATCACATTTTTTATTTTCCTGTAGAGCTAAATTCATACTAAACAAAGATTTTGAAATAAAAGACTAACATTGTTACATAACGTTAGCATTTCATTTCCCTAAAACAAGCTAATTTGGTCTAAAAAAGCAGCAAGCTATAAACTAGTAGGTTCCACACTAAATGTAGACCCATACTGCCCCATAAGTCAGATTTATAGCGTACAAGCCCTAAAAACATTCCCAATGAAACATATAAACACCAAGCTAGAATAGTTTCTGGATGATGTGCTAAGGCAAATAAAACACTTGTCAAAGCAACTCGAATATCTAATTTTCTAACCAAGTTCCATAAAATTTCTCGATACAGAAATTCTTCAACCATACTCGCATTGATTAAGAACAATAAAAATGAAAACCAAGGGACTTGATGTTGAAGCCCAATTAAGTTTGCTTGATTCGTGCTTCCTTGAGCATGGATTAGGCTAAAACATAGACTTATAATCAGTAGGCTGACAAATCCAATACCAAGCCATTTTATCCTAGTTTTCATATTAATCTTGATTACTTGTTTTCGTTGACCATACATCCATAAAAAAGAAATGAGCGACGCTCCATAGAGAATCTCTAGTATAGTTAACTCACTGATACAAAGCAATTTCAGCAAGTATAAGGATACCAATAGGACATTTACTTGTTGGAATATATAAACTGGAATTATTCTTTTCATCGTTACCTCCGAAATAAATCTTCATAATCTAAATCTAATACCTGCACAATCCTTTCTACCCATGGACTTTGAGGCATTCGTTGTTCCATCTTGTAGTGACGAATCTTTTGATACAAACGATTCAATTCACTTGGATAGTGAAACTCTCCCGCAAACATTTTTCTGGTTAACTCAATCCAGCTGATATTTCTTTCAGCCAAAATAATGGACAAGTTCTCCCAAAATCGTTCTGCCATATCGATTCTCCTTTAGTTAGATAAATAATGTGTTTGTGCCATGTAAATCAATTGTTTCGTATCTCTTGGCAATAAAGCTCTAGCCTCCTCCAGACTCAGATTTGGATAAACTCGCTTATTCGAAACCGCAAGAGGAAGTCTGATGTTTAGTTCAGGATTTTTTAATATCATTTCAATGAAATCCGTTAATCTTAAATTGTCACGGTTCTTAAATCGTAATAAATTGGGAGATAAAAACTCAAAACAATCTGAAGAATAGCTCATCATCTCAATTAATTTATCCCTTGTCATTTCAGAAATCGAATGACAGGATACCTCAATGCCATAGTTTTGGAAGAATTCTAAAAGAAGTTGATTTCTATGGTTATTTTTACTTAGATAGAGATCAATCATGGGAGACCTCCCAAAGATTCGGTTCCATTTGATATTCTGAGACGATTAAGGAATCTAATAAATTTGAGAAGTTAATTGATTTCTTGTCTTCATCATAAGCTTTTACAGTTACTTGGGTTGTAAGTATTCCCTCTTTTCCCTCGACTCGATAGCCTTGCCCATATAAAACAAAAACAAGATTATGATTATCATCTACAAAGGCATCAGCTCCGTTCTTTATATCCTGACTTTCAAGGAATTCCATAATGTTTTGAAGATAGGATTCATAAAATAGTGGGTAATTGTGTTTTTTATGGTAATCATCTAAAAATTTCACTTCAAACTCACATGGATAATTGGGCATCAAAAATATTTGTTCATCCAGCTGTCTGATTTCTGCATCATGTAATTCTGTTTCTAATTCATCACAATCTAGTACTGACTCTTTATTTAATGCTTTCATCTTTTTCCTCTATTTCTTTTAATTTCTTTGCGATTGCGGCAATCACAGGAACGGTTACACTATTACCAGCTTGTTTATAGAGCTGACTATTACTAGAGACTTTTCTAGCAGCTTCAAAAGCCCAATCAGGAAACCCTTGCAAGCGAAAACACTCTTTAGGAGTGATTCGTCGAATTCTCAGACGGTAAAATTGTCCATCTATCAAGACACCGGCTACATGATAAACTTGTTTATCTTTTCCTTCATAGCTAGCCACTACTACTCCCATTTGTCCACTAGTTGTTAACGTATTCGCTATACCTTTTCCCACTCTACCACGACGATACTGAGAACTTGGTCTTTCTAAATTGATTGAATCCCCAATCTCTGCTTGAGCATATCCTTTTTTCGTTGCCTCCCGGACTTTTAAAAATTGGATTGGTTCTGGAATCAGTATTTTGGGAATTTTATCTCCACCTTGCATCGTAGTCAATGTTGGAGATAAGCCCGATCTTCCATAGACACGACCTGTCTCCTTAAAGCTAGTCGGTAAATCTCCAACAACAACAATACCATGACGATCCTGAGTATTTAAAGTAAACATCGGCTCTTGGTTTTCCTTAAAGCGTCTACCATTTTGTCTTTTTTCTAATCTATCTGGTGTCATACAAGGAATCGCAACTTTAAATCCTTCTCCTTTTCCACGAACTAAGGTTGGCGCAAGACCTTCTGAATAATAGACTTTACCACTCATTCCACTTCTTGATGGATTCAAATTTCCTAGTGCTTTCAAAGTCTCAGAGTTAGTTGCTTGACCTTCTCGTCTGAAAGGAAATAAGAGTCTGGTACCTTTCTTTCTAGAATGTCCGATAATAAACACCCTCTCTCTGTTTTGGGGAACGCCAAAATCCTTACTGTTAAGCACCTGCCACTCAACATCAAACCCCAACTCATCAAGTGTGGTAAGGATTGTGGTGAACGTCCGTCCCTTATCGTGATTGAGTAAGCCTTTAACATTTTCAAGAAAAAGAAAACGTGGTTGGATTTGTTTGGCCGCCCGAGCAATCTCAAAGAACAAAGTTCCTCTAGTATCTTCAAATCCCAATCGTCTTCCTGCGATTGAAAATGCTTGACAAGGGAATCCCCCACAGATGACATCGACTTTCCCTCTAAGTTTTTTAAATTCGTCATCTGAAACATCTCGTATGTCATGAAATTCTATTTCTCCTTCCGTTTGAAAAATGGATTTATAAGATTCTCTAGCAAATTTATCAATCTCACAAAATCCAATACACTTGTGTCCGACACTTTCCATTCCAAGTCGAAAGCCACCGATACCTGAAAATAAATCAATAAATCTCATTTCTTGATCACCTCTTTCTTATCGACTATCATTGTCCAAAGTGTCACACCACTTGAAATGAAAATGAGCATAACTAATATCCACTCGATTGGCGACATTTAACCACCTCCTTTTCTAACACGATTATTCCAAACAGAATACAAGCCGTTAAACACAAATTCAGCAAGTACTTCCGCTCGTCTAACAAAGCGAACATTGTCAAGAGCATACTGATAGATTCTCTCAAAATCAGTCATAGCAATTTCACTGGCTGTTTCAGAAAAACCCTCTCGTCTAAATTGATCTTGTACCAATCCCCAAATATAATCTCGATCATATTTTGTGACCTTTTCTACTTTTCTTTTCAAGATAGGTTGAGTATCCCTCTCCTCCTCATCCTCAATAAATAAAGAATCAGTCTCACTATATTTAGTCTCACTAACTTCAGTCTCACTAGGGGCTGAATGTGAGACGGGGGCCGTTTCATTTTCAACCAGCCCTAGTCTTTTTTTAACACTAGGCCTGTTTGAATTACCTACTGGGGTAGAAGATAATTCCCCTAAATAAATCTTATTAGCTAGTCTTCCTTTCTCACTTGAAGACTGTTGAACTTCATCAATTAAGTCATATTCTTTAAGAGTTTTTTTGATGGACAGTAATTTTGACTTCGAACAACCTAACAGCCTCATCAGTTTAGAATTAGAAAATACTAAATAGACCGCGCCTTCTTCATCTATCCAACCACGACTGAGAGATAATTCTAAACGATCTTTTAAAATAGAATAAGCCACCTTTACTTCTAATTTCATATCCATATATTTCTCATCCTCAAAAAGAATTTTAGGTAATTTGTAATACCGTTCTGAAGTTTGGTATTGATTTGCGGTAATTCGTTTCATAGCGCGCCTCCAAGTTCTTTGAGTGTTAAATCTCCACTTGATTCCAATCGAACCAAGCCACTTTTTTCCAATTCAGCCATAAGAGATATGGCCTCAACAATATCTATTCCCATTTCACGTACTAAAAATGAAATGACAATATAGCGTGATGATTGTAATTCTTTTGTCATTTTCCCTCCTGAAAATAAAAAAAGGAGAACAATATTCAACTGTTCTCCAAAATAATTTTATTAAAAAGAAAAACCCTGCCAAATTAATTTTTGGTAGGGTTTTTGGTAGGAAACTAAATTAATTTATCAGTTTCTAAAATGTGTTCACGATTCTAAAAGGCTGATACTATAGTATTCCGAATTCTAATTGGTATATGCCTCTTATTTAAGAGTAACTGAAGCTCCAGCTTCTTCCAATTTAGCTTTGATTTCTTCAGCTTCTGCAGCTGCAACGCCTTCTTTGATGACACCTGGTGCACCATCAACAAGTTCTTTAGCTTCTTTAAGACCAAGACCTGTGATTTCACGTACAACTTTGATAACGCCGACTTTCTTGTCGCCTGCAGCTGTCAATTCAACGTCAAATGAATCTTTAGCAGCTTCTTCAGCACCACCAGCAGCAGCTACAGCTACAGGAGCAGCTGCAGTTACACCAAATTCTTCTTCGATAGCTTTTACAAGGTCGTTCAATTCAAGGATTGAAGCTTCTTTAATTTCAGCAATAATGTTTTCAATGTTCAATGCCATTGTTATTTCCTCCAAATAAGTTTTAAAATTAGTTTTTTATTTTTTTTGTAGCTAGGCTACGCTGCGTAGCTTAAGATTAAGCTGCGTCTTCTTTGCTTTCTGCAACCGCTTTGACTGCAAGAGCAACGTTGCGCACTGGCGCTTGAAGTACAGAAAGGAGCATAGAAAGAAGTCCTTCGCGGTTTGGAAGAGTTGCAAGAGCAACGATTTCTTCTTTTGATGCGACAGCGCCTTCGATTGCACCACCCTTGATTTCAAGTGCGTCAGCAGTTTTAGCAAAGTCGTTCAAGATTTTCGCTGGTGCGATAACATCTTCGTTAGAAAATGCTACAGCAGATGGTCCAACAAAAACAGATGCCAATTCTCCAAGTCCAGCTTGTTCAGCTGCACGACGTAAGATTGAGTTTTTGATAACTTTGTACTCAACTTCGCTTCCACGAAGCTCACGACGAAGAACTGTATCTTGTTCAACTGTCAAACCACGAGCGTCTACAACGACGATTGATGCAGCAGCTTTCATTTTCTCAGCTACTACGTCAACTAGTTCCGCTTTTTTAGCAATAATTGCTTCACTCATTAGTGTGTTCACCTCCGTAATTATTTTGCTTGGGGAATTTTTCCAAAAGAAAAACGCGCCCAAACCTAGACACGAAAGTACAATACGCTTCTTTTTAAATGATACGTTTTGTCCTCGGTAGGATATTTATGAGTCGAGCTCCCCTACTGTCTTAGGCAGTTTTTTCAAACCGTTTATAAGTATACCACACTACTTTGATTAGTGCAAGAGTTTTTGCTTATTTTTTTAAATTTTATTGATTCTTTTTAGCATTCTTTTTCCTCATTTAAAAAAATCTTCTCTAAAAACAATTTTGCTTCTTGACTTGCTTGATTTTTTATTGTACTATACAACTGTATATACAGACAAAAAGGAGTTATTATGAATACACAAAAGAAAACACAATTCATGACCTTGACCGCATTACTGACAGCTATCGCTATTTTGATTCCTTTGGTGATGCCATTTAAAATTGTCATTCCTCCCGCTTCCTACACTCTAGGAAGTCACGTTGCTATTTTTATCGCCATGTTTATTTCTCCCTGGATGGCTATCTTTGTCATTATAGCTTCTAGTTTAGGATTTCTCATGGCTGGGTATCCGATTGTTATCGTACTTCGTGCATTTTCCCATATCTTTTTTGGAAGTCTGGGTGCTTTCTATCTTCAAAAACATCCTCAAACCTTGGACAATAAGAAATCTTCATTGATTTTTAACTTTGTACTTGGCTTGGTTCATGCTATTGCTGAGGTTTTTGCATGTATTATCTTTTATGCAGGAACTGGAACCAATGTAGAAAATATGTTTTATGTCCTATTTGTCCTGGTTGGTATTGGTACAATTATTCATAGTATGGTAGACTATTACTTAGCCTTAGCTGTTTATAAAGCATTAAAAAAACGCCATTAAGAAAGAGACTATGACAAAAAATAGAAAAGAAACCCTTTTACAACTCTTAAAAGAAGCTCAAAAACCACTAAACGGAAAAAACTTAGCAGACCGTTTTCATGTAACTCGCCAGATTATTGTTCAGGACATTGCTGTGCTTCGTGCAGACGGTGCTCCTATCTTATCAACCAATCGTGGCTATATTTATAAAGAAAGCAAAACCAATCCGTATGTTCACAAGCTGTTTAAAGTAAAGCACGAGATGGAAGAAATCGGACAAGAACTTCTAGCTATCGTCGATAATGGGGGACGTGTTCAGAATACCTTGATTGATCATCCTGTCTACGGAGAAATTGAAACCTTGCTCAAACTCTCTTGTCGCCGTGACGTTCAGCATTTTTTAGAGCAAGTCGAACGGTCTGACTTTAGACCACTTTCTGAATTAACAGATGGCGTCCATTATCACCTAGTCGAAGCTGAAAACGAACAAGACCTCCTCTATATCGAGAAAGCCTTGGACAAGTTAGGTTATTTAGTAAAGGATTAGAAGGTTTTCTTTTCCCATCCATCTTCTGTACGGTGACGGTAGAAAAATTCTGACTTATCAGGAGCTTCCATCATCTCCATCAAAGGTAACATATCATAGGCCAGATCCAAGTTGGGAATCTGGTCTTTTTGTATCCAAGAAACTTCTCCTTCATCTGAAGAGCGAAGGGTACCAGAGAACTCAGTCGCCTTATAACAAAAGACAATATAGCGTTCACCCGAATCTAAAGGCCAATTTTTAATGCCGACCAGTTGAGGATTTTTAATCGTCAGACCTGTCTCCTCGTATATCTCACGAATAACAGATTCTGCAAAAGCCTCTCCATTTTCGACATGGCCTCCTGGGAAGGCATAGCCAGACCAGCGGTTGGTTTCAGGAGTGCGGTACTGCATAACCACGCGCTGAGTTTCGAGGTCTTCAATCAGACAAATGTTTGTTAAAATCGTTAATTGGGAACGGGACATAAATTTACTCGCTTTCTAATGTTTAATTTTTTTCTACATACTTAACTTTAGATTTCATAATCAAAGGATTAACTAAGTCATGATATTCATGAATTTCATGGAGTAAGAATCCTCTGATGATTCTGATTTCATTTTTTTCCCTAATCACATAGTAGTCTAAATTGATAGGCATAGATGAATCTGGAACCGTGGATAAAATGAAAAATGTCATGAACCAGATCAAGAGCGCAAAGAATCCACTAAGAGCTTGAAAAATCAAATGATGCCATTGAAAGATTCTTGTTTTATAAAAGATGGTCCATGGATGGATAAATAGGGTTAAACAGAGACCAAAAAACCAGATATTCCACAAAACTGGGGTAAAAGCTAAGCCAAACAATCCTAAGATAAAATGAATCAAGGCGAATACCAGGAACAGAAGGTAAATTACCCTAAATATAGTTAGATGTTTTATCATGATTGACTCCTTTTCTTTTCAATATACTTCATTACTAGAGTTATAATAGATGCCAAACTGAAAAAGATCAGATAAGTTGCAATTGGAAACCAGATGTAGCGGTGATCTAGGGATAAGAGAGAAGGCAAAACTTTGTGAGTCCGTGTTCTAATTCTCATTGTCAAGTGAATTATAAAAAAGAAACTATTGATATAAAGAAACGGTTCCAGATAATCTTTAAAATTTTTCTTAGTTGAACAAATTTCTCGCAAATAATAAGCGTACATCCTACCGAATATAAAGAATATATTAAGAAAAAGCGGAAACATGTAGTCCATATGTTTATAATGACTTGGAAGGGGGATAAATTGACTTAAAACAATACTTACTATTACTAAGACTAGGTAAACTGTAAAATCCACTAAGAAGGCCAATAGCTTGTGAGATTCTAACCACAGATTGAATTTCTCTACCCTGGATAATTTCTTTTTCCTTTTTAATTTTCTTTTATGATTTTTCATTTGAATGAATTTTCCCCATTTCCTTTTGTCCTCTTTTCTTTTCAATATAATTCATTACTAGAGTTATAATAGATGCCAAACTGAAAAAGATCAGATAAGTTGCAATTGGAAACCAGATGTAGCGGTGATCTAGGGATAAGAGAGAAGGCAAAATTCCTTTACTATTTTTCCCACCAATCCCAATAAAGAGATGAACTATTAAACCGATACTATTAAGATAGATAAATAAATCTGCATATCTTTTTATTGTCATCCTTGTCCTAGACAAGTCTAGGAACCAATAGTCAAATAATCGATACATCAGACAAAAAAGATTTATATATATTGGAAAACTATAGTTGATATCTCTGTAGGGCAACGGAATAGGAAGGAGGTTAAAAACATGGGTAACACCTAGCCCTATTCCTAAGATTAGACCAAATACCAAGAAGAAACCTAATAATTTATGAGAATCCATCCAAAGCCGAAAACTTTCTTTCCTTGGGCGATTCTTTTTTGTATTTGAATTACTTTTATTTGAATGTATTTTCCCCATTATTTTCTTCCTCCTTTTTCTTTTCAATATGCTTGGAAATTATAATTGTCACAATAGGCAATAGAAAGAAAATGAAATAAGTAACGAGGGGAAACCAGATATAGCGATAGTCTAATGCCCATATCGGAAGTAATCTTCTTCCTCTTTTAGAGGTCATCCCAATCGTTAACTGTAATACACAAGCAATTCCGTTAAGATATAAAAACATATTTGCAAAATTTCGCAAAGAAATCCAGTCTTTCCTAAAGGTACGAAGGAAAGAATGATAAGATGCATTCACCAATACAAAAAGATTTAAAAAAAGTGGAAAACTATAATGCAGTTCCCGATAGGGACTTGGAATAAGGGTTGTTCCGTACAATAGATATAATATTCCTAGAGCAGAAAACAAAAGAACGCTTGCATCAAGAATCCAGGCAATTGTTGAATGTTGCACAAACCACAGATTCATGCGGTCCAGTAGACCAATCTTTCGCTTTGATTTCTGGTGTTTTTTTAATGTTTTCTGTCTCTTACTTTTTTGCTTCATGATAGTTTTTTAACTTCTTCTGCTACTTTTTGGAGATGCTCTTCACGCATACTTGCTGTATTCACATCCCGTCCAACTTCACCTAGTACGCACACGCGCTTAGTTTTAATTCCACAGTGATTCAAGACCGCATTTTTCAAAACAGAGATGCCATAGCTATCTGGAATGTTGATAGGACCCGAAAAGATTTTGTACCACCAAGTGGGCGCCATGGAGGTTGCGTAAATACTGGCTGTTTTCCCTTTTAATAACTTTTTAAACTGCTTGCCTCTAAGGTAATTCCAGATAAAACTCCCCTGATCATTAGCAGAGTAAGCAATCCCCGGTGTAAAGACCCGATCAATCCAACCTTTCATGAGGCTAGGCATACTACTCCACCAAATAGGATAAACAAAGATAAAATGGTCTGCCCATTGGATGAACTCCTGAGAGCGAAGTATAAAAGAATCTTCTTCCATACGTTTTCGATAGCCGTAGCGAAGGACAGGATCAAAGTCCTCTTCATTAAGATTGATGACTTCAAGCTCATGGTGCCTTGAATCAATATTTTCTACAATGGTTTGAAAAATTGCTTGACAGTAACTTTCCTTATCAGGGTGCCCATTGATGACTAAAATTTTCATTCGTTCTCTCCTTCATCTCTTTGCTTCATTCTATCTCTTTCACTCTTTATACTCGATTAATTGATAATAGTTCAAATATTGATAGATACGTCTTTAGGAATCTTTATTTGAAGAACACACCATCCTCAATTCCTTAACAGGTTTTCCAAGTTCAAGTATTTGTTCTTGGCCATCAAAAGTAAAACCCATTTTTTGATAGAAAGCAATGGATCGCTTATTATCTTTCAATACCATAAATAAATTTCAGAGAAATGATCGAGAGCAACAAATGCAGCATGCATTAACTGTTCACTCACACCTTTTCCATAGTAATCTTTTAAAACATATAAGGCTATGATTTCACCAGCTTGAATGGCTTCATCACGAAAATTTCCATAGCTGATAAATCCAACGACCTGCTTTCCATCCATAGCAATCAAGGTATTTTCTGGATATTTTTGACTAAAGAATCGACATCTTTCTAATGTCATCGTCTCCTGAAATTCCGCAGGTAAAAGATCGTCATAAGCCTCTCTCCATGTTTGCCAATGAACGAGGGACTTCCCTTCTATCTCTTCAGGTGTTTCCATTGTTTTAATGATAATTTTCATTCGCTTTATCCTATCTAACCCAACGCCTTGACTTCCAACATCATATCGCGAATTTGTGCTGCCAACTCGAAATCAAGTACTTCGACGGCTTCTTGCATTTGTTTTTCCAGTTTCTTGACCAATTCTTTACGTTCTTGTTTATTGAGGCTATTAATATCGACTTCCTTGTCCTCTTCTTTAGCCACAGTTTTGGTAACAGAAATAAGATCACGGATTTCCTTCTTAATAGTCTGTGGCACGATACCATGTTCTTCATTATAAGCCATCTGAATCTGACGACGACGGGCCGTTTCATCGATGGCTTTTTGCATAGATTGAGTCATAGTATCAGCATACATGATCACGTGACCCTCACTATTACGGGCAGCACGACCAATGGTCTGAATGAGTCCACGCTCATTACGAAGGAAGCCTTCCTTGTCAGCATCGAGAATGGCAACTAAACTTACTTCAGGTACGTCAATCCCTTCACGAAGGAGATTAATCCCGACTAAGACATCAAAGACTCCCAATCGTAAATCTCGAATAATCTCTGTCCGCTCTAAGGTCTTGATATCCGAGTGCATGTACTTAACCTTGATGCCCATTTCCTTGAAATAGTCAGTCAAATCTTCTGCCATTTTCTTGGTCAAGGTTGTAATAAAGGTCCGTTCGTTCTTTTCAACTCGGGCATTGATTTCACCAAGCAAATCATCAATCTGTCCCATGGTTGGGCGCACTTCCACCTCTGGATCCAAGAGACCTGTCGGACGTATGATTTGCTCAATCACGGTGTCCGTTTGTTCCATCTCATAATCACCAGGTGTCGCTGAAACATAGACGATCTGGTGAACATGACTTTCAAACTCTTCACGACGAAGGGGACGGTTATCCAAGGCAGACGGCAAACGGAAACCGTAATTAACCAACATTTCCTTACGCGAGCGGTCACCATTGTACATTCCCTTGATTTGCCCCATGGTCATGTGGCTCTCATCAATCATAATCAAGAAATCATCTGGGAAGAAGTCGAGAAGCGTATAAGGTGGCTCTCCTTCGCTCCGTCCATCCATGTGGCGTGAGTAGTTTTCAACTCCGTTTGTATAGCCCATCTCACGGAGCATCTCAATATCGTATTCTGTTCGTTGTTTCAAGCGTTGAGCTTCAAGGAGTTTGCCTTCTTTCTCAAAGATAGCTAACTGCTCCTCCAACTCGGCCTCGATCTTAGCAATAGCTACTTCCATGTGGTCATCATTAGTCACAAAGTGAGTAGCTGGAAAAATAGCCAAATGATCCACTTCGCCCAGAACTTGACCAGTTAGAGCTTCGACTTCACGGATGCGATCGATCTCATCGCCGAAAAACTCTACGCGAAAGGCATGCTCATCACGAGAGGCTGGGAAAATCTCCACCACATCCCCACGCACACGGAATCTTCCACGCTGAAAATCAATGTCATTGCGTTCGAACTGAATATCAACCAAGTCATTCAAGAGTTTATCACGAGAAATTTCAAGACCTGGACGGAGACTAACGACACTATCAGAGTATTCCTTAGGCGAACCCAAACCATAAATACAAGATACAGATGCTACGATGATAACATCGTTACGCTCCAAGAGCGCTGATGTAGCGGAGTGACGAAGTTTATCAATCTCATCGTTGACTGAACTATCTTTTTCGATGTAGGTATCGCTCGATGGAACATAAGCTTCCGGCTGGTAATAATCATAGTAAGATACGAAGTACTCAACTGCATTTTCTGGGAAAAATTCCTTAAACTCTCCATAAAGCTGGCCTGCTAGCGTCTTGTTATGAGCGATTACCAAGGTCGGTTTATTAACTTGAGCAATCACTTGACTCATAGTATAGGTCTTTCCTGTACCAGTCGCCCCCATCAGGATTTGGGCCTTTTCTCCACCCTCAATGTTATCTACCAACTGCTCAATAGCCTGCGGTTGATCCCCAGACGGTTGGTATTTAGATACGAGTTTAAATTTGTTGTCTGTAATTCTATTGATCATCTCTTTGTCCTCACATATATAGACCTTATTTTACCATAAATCACCAGAATTCTCTGAGTTGGGGAATAAAAGTGGAATACAAGATGTAACAAAATAATCCATTAAATCAGTACATGTTTAAATTACAAAATAATTAAATGCACTCATAATAGAAGTGAAAACCAAACAAGACTCTCGATATTACTTCGAAAGTCTTGTCTTTTATTCTAAAACAATACAATACGTAATAAACGTCAACGTCAATGACTTACAGAATTAGTAAAGCTTGTTCATCAGCATCATTTTTATGAGACCACTTTACTACTTAACTTCTTGATTCTTTATCAAAAGGTAAAGAGTTGCTCCAAGTGAAAACACCAATTCAAGAGCATAAACACATAGTTGCAGGTAGGAAGCTCTCCCTAGTATTGTATCCGCAACAATATTATAAAATAGATAACTAGTCATTGGTTCCACTACTCTTTCTATGAAAGGTTGTAACAAAATAGGAAATAGCAACAAAATAGCTAAACTCCCCATTGGACTTTTGAAAAAATAACTTAAAAAGTAAGAAATTAAAAAGTATTGGATGGAACCAATCAAATAGAAACTGAAAATTTCTAAACCGACACCATTTTCGCTACTTAAAAAATGAAACCATATATGCAGTACAATGAAATATAAAGTTGATTGTAGTAACACATCAAATAACTCTACGAACAGGATACTCATTGAACTTAAGATCCTTTTTCCACTCACCAAATAAACTAATTTTGTTTCGTGTGATTGTAAGTCTACAAATGCATTAACACAACCAATAGCAACAGAGAACATTGATGCAAAAATAAGAGCTTGCTTTAAAGATAATTCTACAATTCTACCATTGATTGCAACTGGTAACACACTTAGTAGGCACACAAATCCTACCAAAATTGACTGTATAGCTATCTGGTACTTTACGGGTTTTAAGCTATATTTTTTGACGATAAGACTGATAAATATTCTTGCCATTCTTCCTCCTCATTCGAATCATTTCTACAACAATTATTAATTCCAAGAATACGACTCCTTCCACTACTAAAAGAGTAAATCCATACAATTGGCTCGTTTGAGTCCCTTCAACTCGGCCAAAAGCAAATGACTTTGCTCCAATCAAAGGTAATAGATTCTCTATGTTAGAAGAAAGTCCTCTTAGAATACCTGATAGAGTGATTACTAATAATAAAACGATTGCAATTAATGATGAAATGGATTTTTTTGTGACTCTTACTAAAAATATAGCTAATAAAGTGAGGACAATCGCAAATATCACAACTCTTACCGTAACATCTAAAAACAAAGTAAATTCTATATAGTTCTTTAAAGTAGAATCTAGAAAAATGAGTAAAACAACAGCATTTACTATCGAAAATATTACAGTAGAAAGTAGTGATAAGACAATCGAACTAGCAATAAAACCAGTAAGTCGAACTTTCCAGTTAGGAATTATTAACTGAGTAAAATAATCATCACCAAATTGATAATGGGTTGAATAAACAAGTGAAACCAGAATTGGCAAGAAAATAACACTAGCTTGGTAGGGTGAAGATAAGAGAGCATCCCTGACTGTATAGACTGGATTCGATGATAACATAGATGGGTCAAGGTTAATCGCCTGTCCATTTCCTTCTACTAAGGCGTTTATCACCTGAATATTTTGAATTGTAAAAAATATGCTGACTCCCAAAATAAGAAAAAAAGTAAATTTAAAAGTAGGTAAACTACTATATTTATAAAGGTCACTAAAAAAGGAACGCTTCAACATATTATTCACCTTCTTTCCCTTCGAGCGCCTTAAAATATGCTTCCTCAAAAGAACCAAACTGTTTCAAAATATCTTTTGTAGGAGCATCAATAACAATCTTCCCATTAGAAATACCAACCAAATGATCTACAGTTAATTCTAACTCACTCATATAATGACTTGTCATTAATACAGTTTTACCTTCATTGACAAAAGTCTGCAAAAAATTACGTACCCAGCGTATTCCTTCTGGATCTAGGCCATTGATTGGTTCATCTAAAATTAAGATGTCAGGATTTGCTAATAAGGCTGTCGCTAAACCAAGACGTTGCTTCATTCCTAATGAATAGTCTTTTACTTTTTTATTTCTAGCTTCACTTAACCCCACCAAGTCTAAACATTCCTTGCACCTATTTCTGTCAACACCACAAGCCAAGCCAATCCACCGAAGATGCTGAAATCCTGTTCTCGTTGGATAAGGTTGGCAACTGTCGAGGAATGATCCAACAATACAAAAAGGATTATCTCCCAATTGCGAGTATTTTTTGCCATTGATCAATGCCATTCCTGTTTGACTATTTTCTAAACCAAGTAAAATTCTGATTAAAGTCGATTTCCCAGAACCATTTGGTCCAATCAATCCAGTTACCTCACCTTTCTCTGCTTTAAAAGTTACATTTTGCAGGACAATTTTATTATTATATTCCTTATGTAGATTTTGAATTGTTATCATTCATCCTTTTCCCTTCTGACTTTTTGTGAAATCCCACCTTCACTTGGAGCAAGTATATCAGGCGAATATCAGGAAAAAATCAGAATAAACATTTTTATAATTATTTTTTCATTTCTAACAAATTACTTTTTATGTTTGCTATAATATACACAAGTAATTGGAGGAACTATGAAGTATAAAATTTTAGCAATTGATGATGATGAAAAAATCTTACGATTAATAGTGAATGCATTAGAAGCAAACAACTTTAACGTAGAAACTCGGTCAAATATAGAAGAAATCGACATCTGTGACTTTACTGGATTCGATCTGATTTTACTTGACGTCATGATGCCTATTTCTGGTTTAGAGATTTGTCGCTCCATTCGTTCACAAATTACTACTCCAATCCTGTTTCTAACCGCTAAAAATTTTGAAGAAGATTTACTAAAGGGGATACAAGCTGGAGCAGACGATTACATCACAAAACCATTTAGCATTAAGGAATTGATTGCAAGAATTCAAATGCATCTTCGTAGAGAGGAAAGATCTCACCCTGCCTCTAAAGAAGAATTGATTTCAGATATAACTTTTTATCGAGATAGTCAAGAAGTTTATTATCAATCAAAGAGCATTTCTCTAACTAAGCGAGAATTTGATCTACTTTATCTTTTAGCTAAAAATGAGAACCGAATATTTAGCGCAGAGGAACTTTACGATTACCTCTATCCTGTAAGCTCTGATGTACAGATACGGTCAATCACCGAATACATCTATCAAATCAGACAAAAATTTAAGGCTCATCAAATTGATCCAATCAAAACGGTTTGGGGAGGAGGATACAAATGGCAAAAGAAATGACAATCAAGCAACTCATTAAGCGTACTTATCTTACAATCATTTGGCAATTTCTTCTATGTCTTATACTTTTTTACATAGTTCCAGCTCTTCTATCTTCTGTATCTGGAATCAATGAGAAAAATGCCAATATCTTTGCTTTATTTTTTAGCGTCAGTTCTTGGATTTATCTTTGCATCATTTTAATTCTTATCATTGTAACAAATATTCGACAATTATTAACCAAGATTCAAAAAGAAATGAACATGGTTTATCATAGTGGTCTATATTTCAACAAAAATGAAAATCACCATTTGCAGATTAAGGAATTTATTGAAACAAATGATCTGATCGAAAAAATGCAATCTGATATAAAAAATAGAATTGAAAATGAAAAAGAACAAAAAAAAGAACTCATGTTTCAAGTATCTAGCGCTGCGCATGATCTTCGAACTCCTCTAACTGTCATAAGAGGAAATGCTGAATTCCTACAATCTACCAAGCAAACACCCCAAGTAATGGAATGTCTAAAAGATCTGGAGCAAGCAAGTATTCAGTTAAACGATTATTTCAACCACTTCATCCAATACTCCAAAACTTTTTATGACCAAGATATTCAACTTGAAAAGATATCAATTCAACAATTAACTCGTCAATTAAAGGAACATATCACACCTTTACTCCCTAGAAATACACACTTTGTATATACAAACACAATAAATCCATCGACACAAATTGCAATTCATTCCAATTTATTTTTCCGAGCAATCACAAATATTATTAACAACGCTATACAACATCAAAAAGAAAATGATGCACAAATCCACCTAACAATTTCACAAGAAAATAGTCAATTAGTTCTAACTATATGGAATAACCAATCTAGTTTTTCAAAAAACATATTACAAAATGCTGGAAATCTTTTCTATAAAGATGACCAAGCAAGAACCTCCTCTCAACAAAGTCACTATGGACTTGGTTTATCTTTTGTCAAACGCGTCATGAAACTTCATAATGGAACTATGCACTTAGAAAATAGTAATCATGGTGCACAAGTCAAGCTAATCATTCCCATTTTATAGAACAAACCGAACTCATCAATATTTGTTCGGCTTCTTTTAATTTTCACATCAAAAAAATCAGTATCACAAGAAAATTTATGTTACATCTTCTTACATGAAAACACTAAATATTTGCCAACTTTTTTAGTTTCTGCTATAATTGGGTAAATATTCTAAAAAGGAGACTAAACATGAAGAAAAAAATCCTTGCATTTTTATTATTTTTATTTCCCCTATTCTCTTTAGGCTATGTTAATGCGGACACTATCAAGATTGTTAGTGATACTGCTTATGCGCCCTTTGAGTTTAAAGATACAGACCAGACTTATAAAGGAATTGATGTTGACATCATCAATAAAGTCGCTGAGATAAAAGGATGGAATATCCAAATGTCTTATCCAGGCTTTGATGCTGCTGTCAATGCGGTCCAAGCAGGGCAAGCAGATGCGATCATGGCTGGTATGACAAAAACCAAAGAACGTGAAAACGTCTTTACCATGTCTGATACATACTATGATACAAAAGTTGTCATCGCAACGACTAAGTCTAACAAAATCACTAAGTATGAAGAACTCAGTGGTAAAACTGTTGGTGTTAAAAACGGTACTGCGGCACAACGTTTCCTAGAAAGTATCAAAGATAAATATGGTTTCACTATCAAAACCTTTGATACTGGCGATTTGATGAATAACAGTCTCAGTACAGGTGCTGTAAATGCCATCATGGATGACAAACCAGTCATCGAGTACGCTATTAACCAAGGGCAAGATCTTAGTATCAACATGGACGGAGAAGCCGTTGGAAGCTTTGCTTTCGGTGTAAAAAAAGGTAGCAAGTACGAATACCTAGTAACAGAATTTAACGAAGCTTTAGCTCAGATGAAAAAAGATGGTAGCTTGGACCAGATTATCAATAAATGGACAAACTCTTCTAAAACTAGTTCACAAGTGACTTCTCTCACTTCAACTACAAGCGCAGGTCAAAAAGCTACTCCAGTCAAATCAAAATACGTTATCGCTAGTGACTCTTCATTCGCACCATTTGTCTTCCAGAACTCAAGCAACCAGTACACTGGTATTGATATGGACTTAATCAAAGCTATTGCCAAAGATCAAGGTTTCGAGATTGAGATCACCAACCCAGGATTTGACGCTGCTATTAACGCAGTTCAATCTGGTCAAGCTGATGGTATGATTGCTGGTATGTCTGTTACAGACGCTCGTAAAGAAACCTTTGATTTCTCTGATTCTTACTATACAGCTAATACTATTCTTGGAGTTAAGGAATCAAGTACCATTTCTTCTTATGAAGATCTGAATGGTAAAACCGTTGGTGTTAAAAACGGTACTGCTTCTCAAACCTTCCTAACTGAAAATCAAAGCAAATATGGTTATAAAATTAAAACCTTTGCAGATGGTGCATCAATGTATGACAGCCTCAACACTGGTTCAATTGACGCTGTGATGGATGACGAACCAGTTCTTAAATACTCTATCAGTCAAGGTCAAAAAATAAAAACACCAATCGAAGGTACTCCAATCGGAGAAACTGCTTTTGCAGTTAAAAAGGGAAGCAATCCTGAATTGATTGAAATGTTCAACAACGGTCTTGCAAATCTTAAAGCAAGTGGTGAATTCCAAAAGATTCTTGATAAATACCTTGCAACTGATTCAACAAGTGAATCAACAACTGTTGACGAAACTACTATCTGGGGCTTGTTGAAAAACAACTACAAACAACTCTTAAGCGGACTTGGAATTACCCTTTCTCTAGCTTTGATTTCGTTTGCGATTGCGATCGTGATTGGGATTATCTTTGGTATGTTTAGCGTGAGTCCTTATAAATCACTTCGCCTTCTATCAGAGATCTTTGTTGATGTGATTCGCGGAATTCCACTAATGATTCTTGCCGCCTTCATCTTCTGGGGAATTCCAAACTTTATCGAATCCCTTACAGGCCAACAAAGCCCAATCAACGACTTTGTCGCTGGTACGATTGCCCTGTCCCTAAACTCAGCTGCCTATATTGCTGAAATCGTTCGAGGTGGTATTAAGGCCGTTCCTGTTGGACAAATGGAAGCCAGTCGAAGTCTTGGTATTTCTTATGGAAAAACCATGCGTAAGATTGTCTTGCCACAAGCAACCAAGCTCATGCTTCCAAACTTTGTCAACCAATTTGTAATCGCTTTGAAAGATACAACAATCGTATCTGCAATTGGTCTTGTAGAACTCTTCCAGACTGGTAAGATCATCATTGCACGTAACTACCAAAGTTTCAAGATGTATGCAATCCTTGCAGTCTTCTATCTTGTGATTATCACTCTTCTAACTAGACTTGCAAAACGCTTAGAAAAGAGGATTCAATAATGGCTAAATTAAAAATCGATGTTGATAATTTACATAAACAATATGGAAAAAACAAAGTCCTTAAAGGAATCTCAGCAAAATTCTACGAAGGAGATGTTGTTTGTATCATTGGACCTTCTGGTTCAGGTAAATCAACTTTCTTGCGTAGCTTGAATCTCCTCGAGGAAGGTACAAAAGGTCATATCACGGTTAATGGTTATGATTTGACGGATAAAGCAACCAACGTGGATCACGTTCGTGAAAATGTCGGAATGGTTTTCCAGCACTTCAATCTTTTCCCACACATGACGGTATTAGAAAATATCACTTTCGCTCCAGTGGAGCATAAGTTGATGACTAAAGCCGAAGCTGAAAAATTGGGAATGGAACTCCTTGAAAAAGTTGGACTTGCTGATAAGGCTAATGCAAATCCTGAAAGTTTATCAGGTGGACAAAAACAACGTGTGGCTATCGCTCGCGGTCTAGCCATGAACCCTGATATCATGCTCTTTGACGAACCAACTTCTGCCCTTGACCCTGAGATGGTCGGCGACGTTCTTAACGTTATGAAGGAATTGGCTGAACAAGGCATGACTATGATTATCGTAACCCACGAAATGGGATTCGCCCGCAAGGTTGCCAATCGTGTGATCTTTACTGCTGACGGTGAATTCCTCGAGGACGGAACACCCGACCAAATCTTTGATAACCCACAACATCCGCGTCTTAAAGAATTTTTAGACAAGGTTCTAAACGCCTAGAAGAGATAGGGCTAAAAGTCTTTATAATCAAAAAAACGCATTGTATCAGGTATAAAAAACTTGATATTATGCGTTTTATTGTGGAAAGATTTACTTCGGTTGCTCCTAATACTCAATGAAAATCAAAGAGCAAACTAGGAAAAGCCGCAAGCTGTACTTGAGTACGGTAAGGCGACGCTGACGTGGTTTGAATTTGATTTTCGAAGAGTATTAAATTAAGTTTTTGCCCAGACTCTTAATATAGACGTATTGGATTTTTGGATTTTTTAGAAAATTATGATAAAATAAAGGATATGAAAAATGGGGACTCCTCATGCCTAGTCTAACTAGGAAACAAAATAGAAATTAGGTAGCTAGATGTCATCAAAAGTTATTGTTACAATTTTCGGTGCAAGTGGAGATTTGGCTAAACGCAAGCTCTACCCTTCACTTTTTAGACTTTACAAATGTGGTAATCTATCTGATCATTTTGCTGTTATTGGAACTGCTCGTAGACCTTGGAGTAAGGAATATTTTGAATCTGTCGTTGTCGAATCTATTTTAGACTTGGCAGATAGTGTGGAAGAAGCTCAAGCATTTGCGAGTCATTTTTACTATCAAAGCCACGATGTTAATGACACTGAGCACTATATCGAATTACGCAAGCTTCAGGCTGAATTAAACGAAAAATATCAGACTGAGCACAACAAGCTCTTCTTCCTCTCAATGGCACCTCAGTTCTTTGGTACCATCGCCAAACACCTCAAATCAGAGCAAATTGTTGATGGTAAAGGCTTTGAACGTTTGATCGTTGAGAAACCTTTTGGAACAGACTATGAGACCGCAAGCAAACTAAACGAAGAACTCCTAGCTACTTTTAACGAAGAGCAAATCTATCGTATCGACCACTATCTCGGTAAAGAAATGATTCAAAGTATTTTTGCCATTCGCTTTGCCAATATGATTTTTGAAAATGTTTGGAATCGTGAACACATCGATAACGTACAGATTACCTTTGCAGAGCGCCTAGGTGTTGAAGAGCGTGGTGGCTACTATGATGAATCTGGTGCCCTACGAGACATGGTTCAAAACCATACCCTCCAACTTCTGTCACTCCTTGCTATGGACAAGCCAGCAAGCTTTACCAAGGATGATATTCGCGCAGAGAAAATCAAAGTCTTTAAAAATCTTTACCACCCTACAGATGAGGAACTCAAAGAGCAATTCATCCGTGGTCAATATCGTTCTGGTAAAGTTGATGGCATGAAATACATCTCTTACCGTAGTGAACCAAATGTTAACCCTGAATCTATGACAGAAACCTTTGCTTCAGGGGCCTTCTTTGTAAATACTGATCGCTTCCGTGATGTACCTTTCTTCTTCCGTACAGGGAAACGCCTCACTGAAAAAGGAACACACGTAAACATTGTCTTCAAGCAAATGGATTCCATTTTCGGAGAGCCTCTAGCACCAAACGTGCTTACCATCTATATCCAACCAACTGAAGGTTTCTCTCTCAGTCTTAACGGTAAAAAGGTAGGAGAAGAGTTTAGCCTTGCGCCAAATTCTCTTGACTATCGAACAGATGCGACTGCTACAGGTGCTTCACCAGATCCATATGAAAAACTGATCTATGATGTTTTGAACAATAATTCAACTAACTTTAGCCATTGGGATGAAGTGAGTGCCTCATGGAAATTGATTGACCGTATTGAAAAGCTTTGGGCTGAAAACGGTGCTCCACTCCATGACTACAAGGCTGGTAGCATGGGACCTCAAGCTAGCTTTGAACTCCTTGAAAAATACGGAGCTGAGTGGACTTGGCAACCAGATATCGCCTATCGTAAGGATGGTCGATTAGAATAATCAAAAACAATCCTGCAAGAATTCTTGCAGGATTTTCTTTTATATCAAACCTTCTAGAAGGCCTTTCATAAAGTTCTCAGAATTGAATTCACCGATATCATCGATTTTTTCACCAAAACCAATTAACTTAACAGGGATATTCAGTTCTTCACGAATAGCAAGAACGACACCACCTCGGGCAGTTCCATCAATTTTGGTTAAGACAATTCCTGTAACAGGAGTAATTTTTGAAAACTCTTTGGCTTGTACAAGAGCGTTTTGTCCTGTTGAGGCATCCAGAGCTAGGAAGGTTTCATGTGGAGCTTCTGGAACGACACGTTTAATGATGCGACCAATTTTTTCCAACTCTGCCATCAAGTTTTCCTTGTTTTGTAAACGGCCAGCTGTATCAATCATGAGAATATCAACACCTTCTGCTACTGCTCGTTCCATCCCATCAAAGACAACACTGGCTGGATCAGCTTTTTCTGGTCCTGTAACCACTGGAACATCCACACGACGTCCCCATTCAGCTAATTGAGCAACTGCACCAGCACGGAAGGTGTCTGCAGCAACCAGCATGACTTTCTTGCCAGCTTGTTTGTAACGGTGAGCAAGCTTACCAATAGATGTTGTTTTGCCGACTCCATTGACACCTACAAAGAGCATAACTGTCAAACCATCTTGGAAGTTAATGCTTTCATTGTATTGTCCATCTTTTTCGTAGAGCTCTACCAATTTTTCAATGATCACACGACGGAGGGCATCTGGTTTCTTGGCGTTTTCAAGTTTAGCTTCGTAACGTAGCTCTTCTGTTAAGTTTGAAGCTACCTGTACACCAACGTCACTCATGATTAAGAGTTCTTCTAGTTCTTCGAAGAATTCTTCATCAACAGAGCGGAAGTTAGCAAAGAAGGCATTCAAACGAGCACCAAATCCCGTACGAGTTTTCTTGAGACTACGGTCATATTTTTCCTGTACAGTCTCTTGGACTTGAGGAATTTCTTCGATTACTAGATCTTCTTCCACTTCTTGAGAAGTGTCTGCTTCCGTTTCGTCTGATTGAGCTTGATTAGCTTCTTCATCGTCGCTATCACTTGAAGCTACTTCTTCGACTGGTGACTCAGGTTCTTCTGCAACAAATTCCACTACTTCTCGAGAGCTGGCTTCAGTTTCTTCAACTTCTGTTGATTCTGACTCTTCCTGACAACAATGACACTCAGTTTCTTTTTCAAGCTGAATTTCTTCCTGAGGAGTTGCTATTGGTTCAACTGTTTCTAGAGTTGTTTCTGCTACTGGTTCTTCCGACTCACTAGCTTCTTTAGAATAAGTTTCATCAAATTCTGAACTTTGGTCGATTTCTTCAGTATTTTTCACTTCAAATTCTTCAGTTCCAAGTGCTTCAACTTCGTCGCCAGGTTCTGTCAGATCCAAGTTTTCCAAAGCTTCTTTAACGACTTCTTCGATTTTTGGTTCTTCTTTTCTACCAAATAAACGGTCAAATAATCCCATGCTTTAGTTCTCCTTCAGTACATATTTTTCAATGGCCCAGGTAACAGCTTCCTCGTCATTGGTCATAGGGGTGACTACATTTGCAACTTCCTTGACCTCAGGCACAGCATTTTGCATAGCAACACCGAGTCCTGCCCATTCAATCATGGAAAGGTCATTGGCCTCATCTCCACAAGCCATCACTTGACTTTGGTCAATTCCTAGATGGTCGATCAATTTAGCTAATCCAGTAGCCTTATGAACGTTCTTTGGTGACCATTCCAAAAGCATGTCGCGAGATTTAAAAATTTCATAATTGTTAAACAAGTCTGGTGAAATATTAGCAATTGCGGCATCCAGTGGTTCTTGGGCAAAAGCGGTCACACATTTGTTGTAGGTCATCTGACTAGACAAATCTTCAAAGTCAATTGGAACAAAAGTCAGAGCAGGATTAAATTTAGCATACAGACTTTCTTGATCTGATTGGATTTGGTAAACTGTACCTTCTGAAATGGCATCTAAAGGAATGCCTAGTTTTTCAGTTTCCTCGTAAATACGTGTCACATCATCAATAGAGAATACTGTCTTATCGAGGATTTCACCCGTATTTTTCTGAACCAATCCACCATTAAAGGTGATAGTATACTCGTCATCATGGCCGTCTGTTCCAAGCTCTTTGAGGAAGAAATCCATAGCCTTGAGGGGACGTCCAGTTGTCAGTACCACTTTGACTCCCTGATCACGCGCAGCCTTTAAAGTTGCCTTAGTACGATCAGTCAATTTCTTGTCTGTCGTCAGCAAAGTCCCATCTAAGTCTAGGGCAATTAATTTAATATCTGCCATTACAATCCCTCCATATAAGCAATAACTGATTGGTCTTTGTGATGTCCGATAACTGTTTCAGCTAGTTCTAAAATCTCTGGACGAGCATTTTCAGGTGCTACCGGGTGCCCTACAACTTGCATCATGTGCAGGTCATTAAGATTATCACCAAAGGCCATCACCTGGTCCATATCAAGATTTAACTTCTTGGTCAATTCGACAATAGCAACTCCCTTGTCAACATGGTCTAAAACGATGTCAATGGATTCAAAGCCTGTCGTCATAGCCTTAACACCAGGCACATGTTCATTAACCCAAGCTTCTCCGGCTTCTACTGTCTCTTCAGTAAAGTTAGTTGTGAATTTGAAAATCTCATCGGTAATATCTTCTAAACTAGCTACTTTTTTGATATTTTCATTGTAATGATGGCTAAACATAAGATAGGTTTCGTCTACTGTGTCTAATACATAACAAGCTTTCTTACCAGTCAAGAGCATCTTCTTCTCATCAAAATAAGGTGAAGTCTTTAGCTTTTCAAATGTTGATAGGTAAAAATCACGAGGCATGGTTGCTTCATAAAGGTCCTCTCCATGAAAACGAACCAAACTACCATTTTCAGCAATAAAGATTATCTCATCTTTGACATCCGCAAAATGCTTTTCAAGTGACAAAAGCCCACGACCAGATGCAACAGCAAAATAGATTCCTTTTTCTTTATAAGAATGGAGCAACTTTTTCAGACGCTCCATATCAAATTGACCGGCACCATCCAAAAAAGTACCGTCCATATCCGTTGCTACTAATTTAATCATAAAATTCTTCATACTCCAATTAATAAATCTACCTTCTATTATACCATAGAAAAAGTAAAAAAAGACGTGCCGAATTGACACGCCCTTGTCTTCTATAAATAATCCCGTAGGGCCAATTTAAAGGCCAGGCTGATTTGCTTATCTTCTTTTATATCCAACCTCTCAACACTTTTCTTCCAAAATTCTTGATTGAAGTCTATTCTGAGAGTTCATCAGCTATTGCGTAAAAATTATCAATCTTTGGCTGAGATACATTTGTCACAACCATAAATAGTATATAGTTCTTGACATATAATCTTGCTTATGAAAAAATACTTGTTGGAGGTTAATAATATGACTGAAAAAATCAAAAACTGGGTTAATATTTGCGTTTTGAAAAATCAAGAAATTTTATTACTTAATAGACAGCACGATAATTTTCCTGGCTGGATTCCACCGGGGGGAAAAGTTGAATTCCCTGAAAGTTTTTTTGAAGCTGCATTACGGGAACTAAAGGAAGAAACTGGACTCACTGCATTAAATCTTGAATTAAAAGGAATTTCAGGCTTTACTAATTCAATTGGTAATGAGAGATTTGTCTTCTATGACTTTTTATGTACTCAGTTTACTGGTGAACTAAGCACATCTGCTGAAGGTGAGCCAAAATGGTGGAATCTAAAAGATATTGATAAAATACCAATGCAAGATGAAATAAGAAAAAGGCTACCACTTTATTTAAGAAAAGGAAGCTTTGAAAGTATTAACTATTGGGATGATAATAAAAAATGCATTAGTGAAAACAAAACAATTTTATTTGACTAATATTCTCTACGGTATAATCAAGGCTATCTAATAAAAATCATCTACTCTAACAACTTTTTCCTTATATCTATAGATAGCTAAAAAGCCTTGGAATAAGCTGTTTCCAAGGCTTTCTTTGTATTTTACTGTATCAATTTCCTTATTCCGATTTCAGTTGTGACAAGTTTAATCATATATATTTCCATTCTCCGGTTAAAATTCTATCTTCTATTGGGCTAACTGTTATTAAAAATATAAGCCCTTTTCCACACTTTCCTGAATCAAGTCTTCCGTCAATTTCCATAATTCTTCCGATTCACTTTTTATGAACTTTTTCTTTTCTAATACCATTTCTGCACTGATATTATCAGGATTATAATTGAATTCTGACACTTCTAAGTGATTTATCAGTGGTACCAAGGCGTCGATCACTCTTGCATATCTTGCTTCAGCACTCTGCCCTTTTTCAAATTCCAACCACAAATTTTTCATATTCAAATATTTCTCTTCTGGAAGGAGGCTCATTGTTTTTTCTATAGATGCTAGTTCTTTATCATGAGAATGAAGCTTTTTTTCATCATCAAAAACCCAAGTATCTCCGGCATAAATCTCACCTAAATCATGAATCAATAACATAGGAATCACTTTTTCCATATCCAATTTTTTAGGATAATAATCTTGAAGAACCATCGCAGCTATGGCACCCTGCCAGGAATGCTCGGCACTATTTTCAAATCTGCCATCAAGAGTTCTATTAAATCTTGTCACTGACTTTAATTTCTCTATTTCTTTAATAAAATCAACTGAATGTTTCAAATTACTCATTGCTATTCCTACCTTATTCTAAATTACAAATATAATAGCAAAAATTAATCTTTACATCATTAATTTCCCGTATTTGCAAAAAAATAACGCCTAATCCACATGAGATTAGACGCTGATAAAATGACTATTTTAAACTTATTTACGGGTTTAGAATCAAACTTTCAGCCATTCATCAATTCAAGGTTCTCTTATCCATATTTGGCAAAGAGAGTCGGAATTTAATGATGCAGAGTCGAATCACAAAACCAACAATAGAAACAATGATAAAGACAGTGATTCTTGGAAAGTGAAGGACAAAGGCCAACCAATAATAAATAACTCCAATTACGAAAGATAGAAGGGCATAAATATCTTCTTTTAGAACACTTGGTACTTCATTGATCAGGAGGTCTCGGATAATACCTCCACCAGCACCAGTTAAGCAGGCTAAAAGACCTGCAGACATCAAATTTAGCTTACTATCCACTAAGGCTGTCGCTCCAATCAAGGAAAAGATAATCAGCCCAATGGAGTCAAAGATGAGGTAAGCTTCTCTCAGCCACTTATAGAACTTTTTTTCATGACTAGCATTGGCCTGTTTTGAAGTTACAAAGACATACATGATAACCGCTACAAGGATAGAGACATAAATCGGGCTGGGATCAGCAAGAGAGGAAGGAAAACGACTGATAATAGAATCTCTCAAAATCCCTCCGCCTACTGCCGTTACAATTGCCAATAAACTAATTCCAAAAATATCTAATCGTTTACCAAATCCTTTGATAGCACCTGAAGCAGCAAAGGCTATAGTCCCAATATAATTACAGATCATTAGGAATAGATCGAAATCCATATAAGCTCCTCAATTTATTTTTGTAACCCTCCGACTTCTTGAAGGTCATTCTAAATACTTTAGCTTGAAATGTTGTATCGAAAACAAACTAAGCATCCATATTCTCTAAGTCTTTTAGTTTAACAGACACAATCTTAGAGACACCAGATTCTTGCATGGTCACCCCATAGATAGAGTCTGCGGCCGCCATGGTACCCTTACGGTGGGTAACGACGATAAACTGGCTATCCTTGTCAAATCGGTTGAGATAATCTCCAAAGCGTTTAACGTTAGCTTCATCGAGTGCAGCCTCTACTTCATCCAAAATAACAAATGGAATGGTCTTGACACGAATGATTGAGAAAAGCAAAGCAAGAGCTGACAAGGCCTTCTCTCCACCACTCATGAGGTTGAGAGATTGGATTTTCTTACCTGGCGGTTGAACAGAGATTTCAACACCTGCTGTCAATAAATCTCCCTCGGTCAAGATTAGATCCGCTTGACCGCCACCAAACATCTGCTTAAAGGTCACCTTAAAGGACTCACGAATAGCTTCGAATGTTGACTTAAAGCGTTCTTTCACTTCATCATTCATCTCTGTAATGGTTTCAAGAAGTAAGTTTTTAGCAGAAAGAATGTCATCACGCTGACTATTCAAGAATTCCAAGCGTTCGTGAACTTCGTCAAACTGTTCAATAGCATCCAAATTGACTGGACCAAGTGAACGAATGGATTTTTCTAAATCCTTAACCTCTTGTTCAGCGACAGCCAAATCTTCTAAGGTATTGGCTTGTTCTAAAGCTTCCGTATAACTAATCTGGTATTCTTCAGTCAGTTGACCTTGAAGATAGCGAAGGCGGTCCGTGATTTTCTCTTTGGTCGCTTCCGCTCGTGTTTGCTTACGAATCCATTCTTCATTTTGCTGACGAGCTTGTTCTAAATGACTGGCTATATCATCCAATTGACCTTCAATATCATCCAGTTCAAACTGCTTACGAATGAGCCCTTGTTGAATTTCTTCCTTCTGACTCTTGGCTTCTGTTTCCTGCTTGGTCAAAAGTTCTGTATCAACCTTTTCAAGATTGTCTACCTTTTCTTGGAGAAGACGTTCGATTTCATCTTGCTCCATATCAAGGTATTCAAGCTCTTTGTTAATCCGTTCAATATCTGCAACTTCATAACGTTTTTGCCCTATCATTTCTGTTTTGAGCAGACGTTCTTGGGAAAGTTTATCCTGCAAGCTTTGATAACGTTCTTGAATCGCATTTTTATTGGACTTGATTTCTTCAATTTCGGATTCCAGTTTTTGCTTTTCAGTTGCGATGATTGAGAGACGTTCTTGGCATTTTTCTTTTTCAGCTTGCCAATCTCCACCTCTGAGATTGTTTAATTCTTTTTCCTGAAGTTCTAAAAGCGTTTCGAGTTCTTCGACTTGTTGGCAAGTTTGTTGATAAGCCAGATATAAGCCTTGCTCCTCTATTCGAGCTTGCTCTCCTTGAGACTTAATAGTCTCCAAAGTTTGACTGAGGGCTGTCAAGTCTTCTTGAACAGTTTTCAGATTTTCTTCCTCTTGACGAAGAAGCTTTTCTTCTTGAGCGATTTCTTTTTGCAACTGCTCTAATTCAGGTTTGATGAAAATGCTGTTATTTTGACGATTGGCACCACCAGCATAAGAACCACCTGTACGCAATTCTGTACCATCTAGGGTTACCATACGAACTTGATAACGTACCTTACGAGCAGCATCACGCGCATGCTCTACCGTATCAAAGATTGCTGTCGAAGCTAGCAAGTTTTTAAAAATAGCTTCATGCTTAGCATCAAAGGTAACCAGTTCATCTGCCATACCAAGAAAACCTGGACTTGAGGCAATCACATCTTGATTCTGACCTGAAATGCTACGAGCCTTAATGGTTGTCAAAGGTAGGAAAGTCGCACGACCGGCTCGATTTCTTTTTAGGAAGTCGATAGCTTTAGTCGCTGCCTGTTCGTCTTCAACGATGATGTGTTGGCTACTTGCGCCGAGAGCAATCTCAAGGGCTGTTTGATAATGAACATCAAAGGTTAAATGTTCACTGACTGCTCCAATAATACCGCCCAAGCGATTTTTTTCTTGTAGTACACTCTTAACACCTGCATAAAAATTGCTATGGTTTTTAAGAATGTTCTCCAAACTTTGCGCCTTGGCCTGTTTGTTTTTCAGGCTATCCAAACGGTCAAAGAGTTGATTTTGCTGGCTTTGATAAGCCTGCTTTTGTTCTTCTTCTTGCTTGGCATTGGTCTGATAGTCAGCAAGCAAGGTCTGTACTTTTTCTTTTGCTGATTTAAGGGCAGCTTCTTGCTCAGCAGCCTTAGATTTAGCAGAAGCTAATTGTTCCTTCAAGGACTCCAATTGTTCTTCTTGCTTTTGAGTCTGTTGGCGACTATTTTCAAGGTCATTTTCAATCCGTGTCAACTGGTTAGAGACATCCGCTTCTTCCTGCAAGAAAGCAACAAAGCGCTCACGCAGTTGCTCAATCATCTGGTCTGGATCATCAGAAAAAGCTAATAATTCTGCTTCTAAACGATTGAGTTCCTTCGTATTGACAGCTAAATTTTCTTCTAGCTGATGAAGATTGGCTTCTTTCTCTTCCTTCTCTTGAATGAGAGCATTTCTCTTTTCATCCAAACTAGCTAAACGAGCTTGAGCCTCTTGTTGATTGAGAGCAACCTGCTCTGTCTCCAGCTTAGACAAGGCCAATTTCCGTTCCAAATCACTGATTAGAGCAGTCAAATCCATCAGGCTTGACTGGTCATTGGACATCTCAGCCTGCAAATCATGACGTTTCTTTTTGAGAGTTTGATTTTCTTCTTCTAGCTCTTGACGTTTTTGATAATAACCGGTTAAAAGTTCTTGGACTTGGTTTAATTCTTCTTCTGTTAGATCCAATTCAGCCTTATTGGCTTGAATCTGAGCAACCAAAACATCTAAGTAGATAGCTTTACGTTGGCTATCTAGTTCAATAAATTTACGAGCTGTTGCTGCTTGTTTTTCCAAGGGCTTAATTTGATTGTCCAGCTCATAGATGATGTCTTCTAAACGGTCTAGATTGTCCTGAGTTTGTTGAAGCTTGCTTTCTGTCTCTTTTCGACGGGTTTTATACTTCAAAACTCCAGCCGCTTCTTCAAAAATAGCGCGACGTTCCTCAGGTTTTGAATTGAAGATTTCTTCGACCTTCCCTTGGGAAATGATGGAGAAAGAATCACGTCCGAGACCAGTATCTAAGAAAAGGTCATGGATATCACGGAGACGAACTTTTTTCCCGTCTATCTTGTACTCACTATCTCCACTACGATAGATATGACGTTCCACCTTGATTTCCTGGCCTGCATCCTTGATAAAGCCATCTTGGTTATCCAAAGTAACAATAACAGAAGCGTAGTTTAGAGGCTTTCGACTTTCCGTTCCTGCAAAGATGACATCAGGCATCTTCCCGCCACGAAGACTCTTGACACTAGATTCACCAAGTGCCCAACGGAGGCTTTCAGTGATATTTGATTTCCCAGAGCCATTTGGTCCTACAACTGCCGTCACCCCTTGGTCAAAAACAACCTTGGTCTTGTCAGCAAAGGACTTAAACCCTTGGATCTCAATTTCCTTTAAATACATGAATCCAGCCCTTTCTCAACTGCATTTTTAGCGGCTTCCTGCTCGGCCAATTTTTTAGAGCGTCCTTTACCTGAACCTAGACTTTGCCCCTCAACAAGTACTTCAACCTCAAACATCTTATCATGGGCTGGCCCAATCTCTGAAATCACCTGATAACGAATATCAACATCTCCATTAACTTGGAGCAATTCTTGAAGGTGAGTCTTATAATCCTTGATCATCTCAAAATCGCCAGCTTCAACCTTAGGAATCATGACTTGGTAGATAAAGGTTTTTACAGTCTTTATATCCTTGTCTAAAAGCAGAGCACCCAAAAAGGCTTCAAAAGCGTCACCCAAGATCGTGTCTCGGTTACGACCACCAGACTTTTCCTCCCCCTTACCAAGCTTGATAAACTGGTCAAACTGACAATCACGGGCAAAACCAGCCAAACTCTCCTCACGGACAATCATAGCACGGAGTTTTGACAAGTCTCCTTCTGGTTTTTTAGGGTATTTTTTAAACAGATATTCTGAAATCAATAATTGCAGAACAGCGTCTCCTAAAAATTCCAAGCGTTCGTTGTGTGAAATTTTTAAGAGGCGGTGCTCATTGGCATAACTGGTATGGGTAAAAGCTGTTTCAAGTAAGCTTTTATCTGTAAAAACAAGCTCAAAACGGTCTTGTAACACTGATTCTAATTCTTTCATGACTACCTCTCTCTAAATCATTATAATCCTATCCATTATATCAAAAAAAGGCTTCATAGTCAGAAAAGAACAGTGAAAAGCTCATTTTCTAACTTATAGCTAAAATCAGCCCCTAGCTAGCGAATTGGGCTTTTTTTTGGTATAATAAATCTTATGGAAATTGAAAAAACCAATCGAATGAATGCTCTGTTTGAATTTTATGCAGCTCTTTTAACTGATAAGCAGATGAACTATATCGAACTCTACTATGCAGACGACTATAGTTTAGCTGAAATCGCTGAAGAATTCGGTGTTAGTCGTCAGGCTGTTTATGACAATATCAAGCGAACTGAAAAGATTTTGGAAGACTATGAGATGAAGCTCCATATGTACTCTGATTACATTGTTCGCGGTCAGATTTTTGACCAGATTTTGGAGCGCTACCCAGAAGACAGTTTTCTACAAGAGCAAATTGAGATTTTGACCAGTATTGATAATAGGGAGTAATCATGGAAAATCTTGTTGTCTATAAAGGAATACCTTGCAAACTATTAGCTGCAGAGGAACCATTTCCTAGTCGACTACAGATTATCTCGCCCAATGATATCTCCAAAGCTATGCAAATAGGTTTTAGCTGTTGGGGTTATCCAACTGAAATAATGAAAGAAGTCACTCCAGAAGAACTTGTCTCTTTACAAGATTTTGGACGATTTCCACCGAATTGATTTAATAATAGGAGAAAAAAATGGCATTTGAAAATTTAACAGAACGTTTGCAGAACGTCTTTAAAAATCTTCGTAAAAAAGGAAAAATTACAGAGAGCGATATCCAAGAAGCAACCAAAGAAATTCGTCTGGCTCTTTTAGAAGCCGACGTTGCTTTACCTGTTGTCAAAGACTTTATCAAGAAGGTTCGCGAACGGGCCGTCGGACATGAAGTGATTGATACCCTCAATCCAGCCCAACAAATCATCAAGATTGTCAATGAAGAATTGACGGAGGTTCTTGGTTCAGACACAGCTGAGATTATCAAGTCTCCTAAGATTCCTACAATCATCATGATGGTTGGTTTGCAAGGGGCTGGTAAAACAACTTTTGCAGGTAAACTTGCTAACAAACTTAAAAAGGAAGAGGATGCTCGTCCTTTGATGATTGCGGCCGATATCTATCGTCCTGCTGCTATCGACCAGCTTAAAACACTGGGACAACAAATTGATGTACCTGTCTTTGCTCTTGGTACTGAAGTTCCTGCAGTGGAGATTGTTCGCCAAGGTTTGGAGCAAGCGAAAGCTAACCATAACGACTATGTTTTGATCGATACGGCAGGTCGTTTGCAAATTGACGAACTTCTCATGAATGAGCTCCGTGATGTAAAAGCACTTGCTCAACCAAATGAGATTCTCTTGGTCATCGATGCCATGATCGGTCAGGAAGCTGCAAACGTTGCGCGTGAATTTAACGCTCAATTAGAAGTTACCGGTGTCATCCTTACCAAGATTGACGGGGATACTCGTGGTGGTGCGGCCCTTTCTGTTCGTCACATCACTGGAAAACCAATCAAATTCACTGGTACTGGTGAAAAGATTACCGACATTGAAACCTTCCACCCAGACCGTATGGCTAGCCGTATTCTCGGTATGGGGGATATGCTGACTCTGATTGAGAAAGCTTCCCAAGAATACGATGAGCAAAAAGCTCTTGAAATGGCTGAAAAGATGCGGGAAAATACCTTTGATTTCAACGATTTCATCGATCAGTTGGATCAGGTACAAAATATGGGGCCAATGGAAGATTTGCTCAAGATGATTCCTGGTATGGCCAACAATCCTGCCCTTCAAAATATGAAGGTGGATGAAAAACAAATTGCTCGCAAACGTGCTATCGTATCTTCTATGACTCCAGAAGAACGTGAAAATCCAGATTTGTTGACTCCAAGTCGCCGTCGCCGTATCGCTGCTGGTTCTGGTAATACCTTTATCGAAGTCAACAAGTTCATCAAGGACTTCAACCAAGCTAAACAACTCATGCAAGGTGTCATGTCTGGTGACATGAACAAGATGATGAAACAGATGGGCATCAACCCTAACAACCTTCCTAAAAATATGCCTGGGGGTATGGATATGTCTGCCCTTGAAGGTATGATGGGACAAGGTGGTATGCCTGACCTTTCAGCTCTTGGTGGAGCAGGAATGCCAGATATGAGTCAGATGTTCGGTGGAGGTCTCAAGGGTAAAATCGGTGAATTTGCTATGAAGCAATCCATGAAACGCATGGCCAATAAAATGAAAAAAGCTAAGAAAAAACGCAAATAAAAAGGACTCAATTGAGTCCTTTTTTGTTTAGTTATTTCGAAGTTTCTCCAAAGTCTCTTTAAAGATAGTTGGAATTTCAGAAGTAAATTCCAGCGTTTCCCCAGTTCTTGGATGGGTAAATCCAAGAGTCTTGGCATGAAGAAATTGCCCATGTCCTTTCAAGGTTTTACGAGGTCCATATACCTCATCACCAGCGACTGGATGACCGATATAAGCCATGTGTACACGGATTTGGTGAGTTCGTCCTGTTTCCAGTTGCAACTCTAATAAAGAATAGTCACCGAAACGTTCCAAGACCTGGAAACGGGTCACTGCTGGTTTTCCTTTGGCAGTCACAGCTTGTTTCTTACGGTCTTTTTCGCTACGACCAATCGGCGCCTCAATGACTCCACGGTCGTTTGGAAGATTACCATGAACGATGGCCCAATATTTACGAAGAGACTTCTTGTCCTTCAATTCTTGAGCTAGTGCTAAATGGGCATCATCGTTTTTAGCAATCATCAAGAGTCCAGATGTATCTTTATCAATACGATGGACAATCCCTGGACGCAAGACACCATTGATGCCTGATAGGTCCTTGATGTGGTACATAAGGGCATTAACCAAGGTACCACTGGTATGACCAGCACTTGGATGAACAACCATCCCTTGAGGCTTGTTAACTACTGCTACATCCTCATCTTGATAAATGATTTCTAGAGGAATATCTTCAGCTACATACTCCAAAACCTCTGGTTCTGGCACCTGATAAGTAACGACATCGCCCTCTTGGACCGTATACTTGGCTTTTTTGACCTGACCATTGACCAAGACCTGACCCGACTTGATTTGTTCATTGGCGAGACTACGAGACAATTCTGTCAAATCGGACAAAGCCTTATCTAAACGTACCCCGCCGGTTTCAATTTTAATTTCCATTCATTTCCTCTTTTAGCATTGCAATTAATAACACAACTACTCCTACTGTCAGATAACTATCAGCCACATTGAAAATCGCAAAATTGATAAAGTCTAAGTGAAACATATCCACAACGAATCCTTGACTGATGCGATCGATAAAGTTCCCAAGGCCACCTGCAATAATCAAAACCAATCCAAAGACAGTCCAGAAGGAATCCTCTATATGCTTATGCAAATACCAAATAGCTCCTACCATAACTACTAGAGTTATCACTGCAAAAAACCACTGTTGATCTTGAAGCATCGAAAAGGCAGCTCCTCTATTTTGTAGATAGGTTAAACTGACTAGATTTGGGATCCATGACTTGATTTCACCAAGAGCAATATTTTGAACGACATAAGACTTTACCAATTGATCTAAGACAATCAAGGCTGCTATAATCCCTGCTACTATTCCTCTTTTTTTCATGCTTTCCTCTTCTGATCAAAATACTCTTGCATCACTTCTACAAATAAGGTTCCCGCTTGGCTCAAGTCTACTTCTTCACGTTTCACATAAACCATGCGATTATTGAGATTATCATTTAATGGAATAACCGTAATTCCGTTCACACTATCGCTATCTAAGAATCCAGAACCAGTCGCATAAGCATTTGTTCTTTCAAGAATTCCATTTAAAGTAGCTCGGTCTGTTACGTTAAACATCTGAGAGCTGGCACTTGTATCCACAAAGTTTTCTGAGTAATAGAGATATTCATCCTTCTCTTGTGTGAATCGAACTGTTGGCAAATCAACTAGATCTTCCATGACCAACTCTTTTTTCTTGGCTAATGGATGACCTTCACGCAGATAGATATGCGTCTGGAAAGGAATTAATTCAATTACTTCAAGTCCTAACTTTTCAACCCGTTGCATAATTCCCTTTTGGTTTTGATTATTGAGGTAAATAATCCCAATCTCACTATGTCCTTGGGCTACTTCATCCAAAATTTGAACAGTTGTAGATTCAAAAATACGGAAATTTTTATATTCAGGATATTGTTGTGAAAATGCTGTAATGGTTGGTGGCAAGAAATCATAGTGCTGGCTGGCTATTGAAAACTCATCCTTCTCCTCTTCAGGATTGGCATACTGATTTTGGAAAACATCAAATCCTTTAACCAACTCTTGTGCCTTTTCATAAAATTCCATCCCACGACGTGTAAGGAAAGTTCCAGAACTAGTTCTGCGGAAAATCTTGAAGCCAAGTTCTTTTTCCAGGTCTCTTACAGAAATAGATAGACTGGGTTGGCTAACGTACATCTTCTCAGCTGCTTCACGAAAAGTACCACTATTAGCAATAGCTACAACGTAGCGTAATTGTTGAATATTCATGATTTCTCCTTCGATTTCTATCTTATCATTATACCATAAATCGAGCCTATCCAACAAAGGAAAATCATAAGACAGTTATACTCTTCGAAAATCAAATTCAAACCGTGTCAACGTCGCCTTGCCGTACTCAAGTACAGCCTGCGGCTAGTTTCCTAGTTTGCTATTTGATTTTCATTGAGTATTACTTCTAAGAAAAGCAAACAAAAAACACCTTTCAAGTTAGAAAAATTCTAACCAAAGGTGTTAGTGTTCATATTATTTAGCTGCTGCGTAAAGCTCGTCTACTTTATTCCAGTTGATCACTGAGAAGAAAGCTTTGATGTAGTCAGGACGAACGTTGCGGTATTTCACGTAGTAAGCATGTTCCCAAACGTCCAAGCCCAAGATTGGTTTCTTACCTTCTGAGATTGGTGTGTCTTGGTTTGCTGTTGAAGTCACTTCAAGCTTACCTTCTTTGTTAACGACCAACCATGCCCATCCAGAACCGAAACGAGTCGTTGCTGCTGCAGTGAAAGCTGCTTGGAATTCTTCGAATGAACCGAAAGTTTCATCGATTGCTGCTGCAAGTTCTGCTGAAGGAGCTGTCTTTTCAGGAGTCATCAATTCCCAGAAAAGAGCGTGGTTCAAGTGTCCACCACCGTTGTTGATAAGCGCTTGACGAATATCAGCTGGGATAGATTCAACATCTGCAAGCAATGCTTCGAGGTCTTCACCAATTTCAGGGTGTTTTTCAAGAGCTGCGTTTGCGTTGTTTACGTATGTTTGGTGGTGTTTGTCATGGTGCAAGTGCATTGTTTCAGCATCAATGTATGGTTCCAATGCATCGTAAGCGTATGGAAGATCTGGTAAGATAATAGCCATCTGTAATACCTCTTTTTCTTTTTATATAAAAATTATAACGCAAACAACCTATTTTTTCAAGTTATTTGCTCAATTTGACTGGCTTGCAATCTGCAATAAAGCCTTCTCAAACAGGTAGCCTTTCTCGTATACACCTGTCTTAATTTGATAATCTACGTGGATAAGATAACGGATAGAATCCTGTAAGAAATTCAAGGACAAAGCTCGTGTGTCACGAAGGGCAAATTTGATTTGGTAAGGATTAGGATTGCGACCAAGATAGTGACCTAAACTGCTGACCATCTGAGATTCTGTCTGACCAGACTCTTGCAATATTTTTACCTGTGTGTAGAGTCTGAACTGCCCCAGCATTATGGCAATCAGTTTAATCTCATCTTCTCCCTGTAAGGTCAAGTCCTTGACTAAATCACGTGCCTGATCGATTTTCTTCCCTAAAATCAATTGGGTTAAATCAAAGATATTATCCTGCAAAGTCTTTGGTATGGCTTCAACAATGTCTTCTTCTGTAATATCACCATTATCTTTGTAGGCCTGTAGGAAGAGTAGATTTTTTTGAATTTCACTGAATTGAAAACCTGATTTGATAAGCAACTGCTCGAAGGATTTTCCATCAAACGTAAGTCCTTGTTCCTGAGCCCACTTTTGAAAATAAGCTCGTATTTCTTGCTCTTTTGGCTCTATGGCTTCAAAAACTGTCGCATCCCGCTTGAGCAATTTGACCAAACGTCTCTTACTATCCAACTTTCCTTCAGCAAAAATGACTAGTTTACTAGAAGGTAAAGGATTTTCCAGATAATCTTCGAAAGACTTAAGTTCATCATCACTTAGATAGCGTTTTTTAGCTGTCGTTATATCGAGAAAATGATCTAAAATAACAATCTTTTCATCCGCAAAGAAAGGAAGACTGACCAGCTCTAGTTCCAAGCTTTTGTAGTCTACTTCTTTCATGTCAAAATAAGCAAAGTTCAAATCTGCAGGATCATAACCGATTTGCTTTAGAACCTGAGTTTTCATGATGTCGTACTGTCCTTGATCAGCCCCTGTAAACAGGGTCAAACTAGGTAAATTTGATAGGGATAGCTTTCGGCTTTCTTCTATGGCTAGCATCTATTCTCCTCTCTTTTTAGTTTCACTTTTATTTAATCAATATAATGTAATTTACCACGGAAATCATCTAGGCTTTGATAACCTTTTTCCACCATGATTTCTTTTAGTTCCTGGGTAATACGCTCAAAAGCACCTACTCCTTCTTTATGAAGAGTAGTTCCTACTTGTACCATGCTGGCACCACATAAAATATGTTCAAAGGCATCACGTCCTGTAAGCACACCACCAGTTCCGATGATTTGGATTTCTGGATTTAAGCGTTGATAGAAAGCATGGACATTAGCAAGGGCTGTTGGTTTGATGTATTCTCCACCAATCCCACCAAAGCCATTCTTAGGACGAATCACGACTGACTCATCTTCTATATAAAGACCATTTCCAATAGAGTTGACACAATTGACAAACTTGAGCGGATATTTGTTAAAGATCGCTGCAGCCTGGTCAAAATGAACAATATCAAAATAAGGTGGAAGCTTAATTCCTAATGGTTTTGTAAAATACTCAAAGACTTCTGACAAGATACGATCTGTAGTTTCAAAGTCATAGGCAATCTGAGGTTTACCAGGAACATTTGGACATGAGAGGTTGAGTTCAGTTAGACCACGAAAATCACTCTCTTGAACCTTTTTCAAAATGGTATGAGTTTCCTCTGGAGACATGCCAACTAGAGATAGGAAGAAGGTACGATTTGCTTCCTTTTCTTGTAACTCTAAAAGATAGTTTAAGTAATAATCTAAACCATTATTTGGTAGCCCCATAGAGTTGATAGAACCAAGTGGAACATCTTGATAACGTGGTTCCGGATTTCCCTGACGAAATTCCAAGGTTGCTGTTTTAGTGACAAAGGTTCCTGCTGCTGAGTTTTTGACACCTTCCAACTCCTCAACTGTCATACAAGCAACTCCTGCTGCATTCATCAAGCAATTGTCAAACTCAAAACCAGCAATCTGTGTTTTAGTTGATACCATGATTCTGTTCCTCCAGATTCCTTTTTATGTCTATTATTATACCATACTTTGACTTTTGCTTTTCAATAAAACCATTTCCATAGAAAAGGTTCGTTTTTTAGCATGTTTTGAATCAGTCATTTTAAATTGAAAGAATTTTTAGAAAATTTATGTTTTTTTCTTTACACTGAAAAAATTTTCTGCTATAATGTCTCATGTAATAAAATATGACAACAAAAAGGAGAACGATATGACATCTGCTAAAGAATATATCCAAAGCGTGTTTGAAACTGTAAAAGCTCGTAACGGGCATGAGGCTGAATTTCTCCAGGCGGTTGAAGAATTCTTCAGCACTTTGGAGCCTGTCTTTGAAAAACACCCTGAGTATATTGAAGAAAATATCTTGGCACGTATCACAGAACCTGAGCGCGTGATTTCTTTCCGTGTTCCTTGGGTTGACCGTGATGGAAAAGTTCAAGTTAACCGTGGTTACCGTGTTCAATTTAACTCAGCCGTTGGACCATATAAAGGCGGACTTCGTTTCCACCCAACTGTAAACCAAGGGATCTTGAAATTCCTCGGATTCGAACAAATCTTTAAAAACGTTTTGACTGGACTTCCAATCGGTGGTGGTAAAGGTGGATCAGACTTCGATCCTAAAGGCAAAACTGATGCTGAAGTGATGCGCTTCTGCCAAAGCTTCATGACTGAATTGCAAAAATACATCGGACCATCTCTTGACGTACCTGCTGGTGATATCGGTGTTGGTGGACGTGAGATTGGTTACCTTTACGGACAATACAAACGCCTCAACCAATTTGATGCTGGTGTCTTGACTGGTAAACCTCTTGGATTTGGTGGTAGCTTGATCCGTCCAGAAGCAACTGGTTACGGTTTGGTTTACTACACTGAAGAAATGCTTAAAGCTAACGACAACAGCTTTGCTGGTAAGAAAGTTGTGATTTCAGGTTCTGGTAACGTAGCTCAATACGCTCTTCAAAAAGCAACTGAACTTGGTGCAACTGTTATCTCTGTATCTGACTCAAATGGTTATGTCATCGATGAAAATGGTATCGACTTTGACCTTCTTACAGATGTTAAGGAAAAACGTCGTGCTCGTTTGACTGAGTACGCTGCAGAAAAACCAACTGCTACTTACTACGAAGGTTCTGTATGGACTTACACTGGAAACTACGATATCGCTCTTCCATGTGCGACTCAAAACGAGATCAACGGTGAAGCTGCGAAACGCTTGGTTGCTCAAGGAGTTATCTGTGTATCTGAAGGTGCTAACATGCCTAGCGACCTTGAAGCTATCAAAGTCTACAAGGAAAATGGAATCCTATACGGACCTGCCAAAGCTGCCAATGCTGGTGGTGTAGCTGTATCTGCTCTCGAAATGAGCCAAAACAGTCTTCGCCTTTCATGGACACGTGAAGAAGTTGACGGTCGTTTGAAAGATATCATGACAAACATCTTCAACACTGCAAAAACAACTGCAGAAACTTACGGTCTTGGTAGTGACTACCTTGCAGGTGCAAACATTGCAGCCTTTGAAAATGTAGCAAACGCTATGATTGCCCAAGGTATTGTTTAAGATAAAATATGCTGAATCCTCAATCACTCCGATTGGGGATTTTTATTTTGGTTTAAAAAAGAGCTCACTAAATTTTTTAGTGAACTTAAAATTAAAAGTTATTTTACGATAACTAAGGAAAAAGAAAGACATTCGACAATTTCATTTGTTACTTTATCAATGTTTATATCTTCTTTGTCATTTATAATCATAGGTACAATATAAGAAAGACTTAAAGCTAAAATATAGCGAACGATCCTTTCATTTGACCAATCTCGAATAACACCATTTTTTTTAAACTGATTCAAAACTGGTGTAATTGGATTAATGATAGAATGAACAATAATATTTCCTAACTCTTCAGAAATAGATTTATCAATCAGTGAACGACTCAACAGAATTTTAACTTGCATTTTATTGTTATGAATAAAGACTAACCTATCCTGAACGATGCTTCTTAGAAAAAGTGAAAAGGTTTCTTGCCCTATTGTAAATCTCTTATCTGAAAAATCAGCAATGACCTCTGGAATGACTTGTTCAAGAAATCTAGATAAAATAGCATCTAGGATACCTTCCTTGGTTTTAAAATAACTAAAAACTGTTCCTTCTGAGACGTCAGCATGTTCAGCAATAAGATTAGATGTTGTATTTTCAAAACCAATCTCGGAAAATAATTTTAAACTGGATATTAATACTTGACGTTGTTTTAAACTTAATTCACTGCTTTTTAATGTCTCAGCAAACTTATATTCTATACTTTCCATTCCTGCCCCCTCTATTTACTCTCTTATTTTAATAATTCTTTTACCACGAGTATGTCCTAATTTCAGACTACGATATGCCTCTCTAACTGACTCCAGAGAAAAACTGTACTCTTTCTCAATATTCAGCTGAACTTTTCCATCTGAGACCATCTCCTCTAGAATTTTAAAATCATCATAAGTGGAATGTCTCGGACCTGTGAACTGAGCTCCTCTTATTAAAACATATGGTGAAAGTACTAGAGTTCCAATAGACGTACCCTTCAATCCCAACCTAAAAGCTAATTTGACATAATCACCACCATAGCAATCCAAAAATTTTGTAATAGGTTTTGGAGCTATGATAAAAGAGACTTTTGGACATCCTCTTTATAAGATACTGGTATAGCACCTAATGATTCTAGATATTCTGCATTTTCCTTGCTCGCAATACCAATAACAGTTGCGCCCTTAGCAACCGCATACTGTACTGCAATGCTACCAATGCCACCTGAAGCTGCTGAAATAACTACAACATCTTTAGAATTTAAATTAATTCCTCTAAAAGCACCACCGACTGTTAAAGAAGCCACCCCCATAGTAGCAGCATGATACATATCAATATTGTCTGGTTTCAATGCAATTTCTGATTCGCTAACACAAATTTCTGTTGCTAACGCCCCCCTCTTAGTACCAAGTCCAGGATCACTTATTATTGTTCCAAAAACCTTGTCACCTACTGAAAAACGGCTCACTTGTTCACCAATTTCCGTTATAACACCAGCAAAATCCCTAGCTACTCCTCTTGGAAATAAAGATGATTTTGATTCAAACCAACGACTTGGTTGTTTTAATTTTGTTAAGAAAGTCAAAAAACGAAGTGGCTTTGCCCCCTCGAAAGTTTTATAATCAATAGGATTTAAACCAACAGCAAATACTGCTACCCTAACTTGATTCATTTTTAATGGTTCAGATGTAATATTTACTAAATCTAGAACTTTTTCATCACCAAAACGATTATACTGTATTGCTTTAATAACCATTATCTAATTCTCCTAATCCCTAACAAATTGAGTGAGCACTCAATTAATTTTTTATATATTATACGCTTATTCTTCAAAGAAATCAACTGCTCTATGATTTTTAAACAAAAAGACCTATCCGAGTGGATAGATCTTTATTTTCTTACAATTTACCTGCTACGGCATCCAACAATTCTTGGATTTTCGCTTGGTTGCTTCCTCCTGCCATGGCCATATCTGGTTTACCACCACCACGTCCATCGACGATTGGAGCTAATTCTTTAATCACATTACCTGCATGCACCTCTTTTGTCTTGCTAGCTACAAGGACATTGACCTTGTCACCGATAGCTGCGACAAGAACAAGGACATCAGAGTAATCTTTTTGTTTCCAGTTATCCGCAAAGGTACGAAGGGCACCTGCGTCTGATACTGAAACTTGGCTGGCAATGTAACGGTGGCCATTTGCTTCTTGAACATTCTTGAAGACATCGCCTGCCGCCGCTGCTGCCGCTTTTTCCTTCAATTCTGCATTTTCTTTTTGCAATTGACGGAGTTGTTCTTGAAGGCCTTCCACCTTATGAGGGACTTCCTTGAGTTGAGGTGCTTTCAAGGTTGCTGCTACTGCTTTCAGTGCATCTTCTTGTTCACGGTATGCTTCGAAGGCTTCCTTACCAGTCACTGCCAAGATACGACGAGTTCCTGATCCGATACCTTCTTCTTTAACAATCTTGAAGAGGCCGATTTCAGAAGTATTGCCAACGTGGGTACCACCACAAAGCTCTACTGAGTAGTCACCGATAGTGACAACGCGAACTTCCTTACCGTATTTCTCACCAAAGAGGGCCATAGCTCCCATTTCTTTAGCTGTGTCAATATCAGTCTCAACTGTTTCTACTGCGATGGCTTCCCAAATCTTCTCATTGACTTGTTGTTCAATAGCACGCAATTCTTCAGGAGTGACAGCTTGGAAGTGAGTGAAGTCAAAGCGAAGGAATTCTACTTCATTAAGTGAACCTGCTTGAGTTGCATGATGGCCAAGAATATTATGAAGAGCCGCATGGAGCAAGTGAGTGGCTGTGTGGTTCTTCATGACACGATGACGACGATTGCTATCGATAGCCAAAGTGTATTCTTGGTTCAAAGCAAGAGGAGCAAGAACTTCAACGGTGTGCAATGCTTGTCCGTTTGGTGCTTTTTGAACGTCTGTTACAGTCGCTACGACATTTCCTGCAGCATCCAAGATTTGACCATGGTCCGCAACTTGTCCACCCATTTCAGCGTAAAAAGGTGTTTCTGCAAAGATAAGAGAGGCATTTCCTTCATCTACAGCTTCTACTTCAGCATTGTCCGCTACGATAGCCACTAACTTAGAAGACAATTGACTAGCATTGTAGTTGAAGACACTTTCTACAGTGATGTTTTGAAGGGTTTCATTTTGCATACCCATTGAGCCACCCTTGACAGCTGACGCACGCGCGCGCTCTTGCTGTTCTTTCATGGCTGCTTCGAAACCTTCACGGTCTACAGTCATCCCTGCTTCTTCAGCGATTTCTTCTGTCAATTCCACTGGGAATCCGTATGTATCATAGAGTTTAAAGACATCTTGACCGGCGATGACAGATTGACCTTTTTCTTTCAAGTCTGCTACGATGCCTTGGGCAAAGTGTTGACCTGAGTGAAGAGTACGAGCAAATGACTCTTCTTCGCTCTTAACGATTTTTTCGATAAAGCCACGTTTTTCAAGCACTTCTGGGTAGTAGCTTTCCATGATTTTTCCAACAGTTGGAACGAGTTTGTAAAGGAAAGGCTCATTGATACCCAATTTTTGACCATGCATAGAGGCACGACGAAGAAGACGACGGAGGACATAACCACGACCTTCATTTCCAGGAAGGGCACCATCACCGATAGCGAATGAAAGAGAACGGATATGGTCTGCAATAACCTTGAAGCTCATGTTATCGCCATCTTGGTCGTAAACCTTACCAGACAATTTCTCAACTTCACGGATGATTGGCATGAAGAGGTCAGTTTCAAAATTTGTCTTAGCCCCTTGGATAACCGCCACCAAACGCTCCAAACCAGCGCCCGTATCAATGTTTTTGTGTGGCAATTCTTTGTACTCGCTACGAGGAACAGCAGGGTCAGCGTTAAATTGTGACAATACGATATTCCAGATTTCGATATAACGGTCGTTTTCGATATCTTCTGCAAGAAGACGAAGACCAATGTTTTCAGGGTCAAAGGCTTCTCCACGGTCGAAGAAGATTTCTGTATCAGGTCCAGAAGGTCCCGCACCGATTTCCCAGAAATTATCTTCGATTGGGATCAAATGGCTTGGATCTACTCCCATTTCAATCCAGCGGTTGTATGAATCCTTGTCATCTGGATAATAAGTCATGTAAAGTTTGTCTTTAGGGAAGTCAAACCACTCAGGGCTTGTCAAAAGCTCATATGCCCAAGTAATGGCTTCATCACGGAAGTAATCCCCGATTGAGAAGTTCCCCAACATTTCAAACATAGTATGGTGACGAGCAGTCTTCCCTACGTTTTCGATATCGTTGGTACGGATAGCCTTTTGAGCATTGGTAATACGTGGATTTTCAGGAATGATTGTTCCATCAAAGTATTTTTTAAGAGTGGCAACCCCTGAGTTGATCCACAAAAGTGTTGGGTCGTTTACTGGAACCAAGCTAACGGATGGTTCTACTGAGTGGCCTTTTGTAGCCCAGAAATCAAGCCACATTTGGCGGACTTGTGCACTAGATAATTGTTTCATATGTATCTCCTTTTTACTAATTTGATTGGCTTTCTAGCATTTCCACATAGTCGATAGCAACACAGAGGGAAATGACTAGGTCAGCATAAGATTCGTCATAGACGGTTACGGTATAGGTAGAGGTTAAATGGAAAAGTTCCTTGGTAATCTCAGCAATCACTTGGTCACGATCGTCCAGCAATTTAAAATTCAAATCCCAGACATTTCCTTCGATGCGAAGGCCGAGATTGTCAAACTCATACTTATCCTTCCAGAAAGTCAACTTCTTTCGGATATAAAAATGATCTCCATTACTGAGTTGAATCTCAAAACGAGGTAGGAAAGTTAAGACTTCCTTACTAATCTCACTGACCTGTTCACCAGCAACATCATAGATGGTAAAGGTTTTAGGAATCTTAAAAAATGAACCCTCAACCTGATAGGCGACATTGCCCAACTCATCCTTAATATCAAAGCGTTCACCACCTAAGCGAAATTTTTGTTTGACAAGAAATGTTCTCATAAACACCTCCAAAAATAAAAGACAAATCCATATCACGAAGGGCGAAAAACCGCGGTACCACCTTCATTCAATGAACTTGTCATTCTTTGATTCTTATGCAATTGTTAGATTGAGTAGCATGATTTTCTATCTTAGATGGCTCGCAGCACCGCCAATTCTCTTAACTAAGATGGAGAGAAAATCAATTCTCAACTTTCTTATTATATCGTTTTTTTAAGTCTGCGTCAACTGGAAATAATCCTCATTTAAATAACCAACTCCCTATATCTCTGGTTACTTTTTCAGGATATATTTTTTCTTACTACCATTTTTCTTTTTATCCCAACTTTTATTCCAAAGTTTTGAATTGTTAAAGATAGCTTCGAAAATATTTACAAATATAAAGAACCCTATCACCAAATGTATGGAATCAGTTGTTAGGTATTGTCGATCCAAACCATCCTTTAGAGAGAATAGTATAACAGTTTGCTGAACAATCAAAAAGGTTGGCCAATAACTTTTTTTGAAAAAAGTAGACATTTTCATGATTTGTTACCGCTTTCTATTATTATAAACTTAGTATACTACTAGGCTATAAAATAAGCAAATAGGATAGTAAAAATACACAGCTATACAACTATTCAAAAAACGAACCAGTTGTTACTGATTCGTTTTCTTTCAAATACTCCTACTTCCGATACATCTTAAATTGTAGGAAGAGGTCACTGTAGATACCTGTCCATTTATGGTCAAATTTCTCATAGACCTCTAGGTGTTTCATAGTATCTGCATCTGGATAGAAGGACTTGTCTTCTTTTGTCTCCTCTGGAAGCATTTCCTTAGCAGCATTGTTTGGTGTTGAATAGCCGACATACTCTGCGTTCTTTAGAGCATTGTCAGGTTTTAACATAAAATTGATGAAGGCATAGGCTGCATCCTGGTTCTTGACAGTCTTAGGAATGACCATATTGTCAAACCAGAGATTACTTGCCTCTGTCGGTACGACATAGCGAAGATTTTCATTTTTCTCCAGCATCTGGCTGGCTTCTCCTGAGAAGGTCACACCGATGGCAGCATCGTTCTGAATCATATAACCCTTCATCTCATCCGCAACAATAGCCTTGATATTCGGTGTTAGCTTATAGAGCTTATCTACTGTTTCCTCCAACTGCTGTGGATCTTTAGAGTTGAGGCTATAGCCTAGTGAGTTAAGACCTAAACCAAGTACTTCACGCGCTCCATCAAAGAGCATAATAGAGTTTTTATACTCTGGCTTCCAAAGGTCGTCCCAGTGTTCAGGCGCTTCTTCCACCATAGTCTCATTGTAGACGATTCCCAAGGTCCCCCAGAAGTATGGGATAGAGTACTGATTGTTTGGGTCAAAGGACTGGTTGAGAAACTCTGGACCGATATTCTCAATGCCCTCAATCTTACTATAATCCAGTGGAACTAGAAGGTCTTCGTCCTTCATTTTGTTAATCATGTACTCACTCGGGATAGCAATATCATAGGTTGTTCCACCCTGCTTGATTTTCGTGTACATGGCTTCATTGGAGTCAAAGGTTTCGTACTGGACTTGGATTCCTGTTTCTTCTGTAAATTTTTCCAGAAGTTCAGGGGCGATATAGTCTCCCCAGTTGTAGATAACCAATTTTTGACTATCACGGCTATTGATTTTACTGTCAAGATGATAAGAAATTCCCCATAAGACAAGGATAATCGCTAAAATTCCTGCTAAAAATGAATAGAGTCGTTTCATGCTTGCTCCTCCTTCTCACGTGAAATGAAGTAATATCCGACAACCAGGATAATACTAAAGAGGAAGACCAAGGCTGAAAGAGCATTGATTTCCAGCGAAATTCCCTTACGAGCACGAGAGTAGATCTCAACTGAGAGGGTTGAAAAGCCATTCCCCGTTACAAAGAAGGTCACGGCAAAGTCATCTAATGAATAGGTGAAAGCCATGAAGTAACCTGCAATGATAGACGGTGTTAGGTAAGGAAGCATAATTTCCTTAAACATCTGGAACTGGCTAGCTCCAAGGTCATAGGCCGCATGGATCATATCCCCATTCATCTCTTTCAATCGAGGCAAAACCATAAGCACTACGATTGGAATGGAGAAGGCCACATGACTAGACAGAACTGTCAAAAATCCAAGTGAAAACTTGAGTTGTGTAAAGAGAATCAAGAAGCTGGCACCAATCATAACGTCTGGGGCAACCATCAAAATGTTATTGAGTGATAGGAAGGCTTCTTGATATTTTTTGCGTGATTGGTAGATGTAGATAGCACCGAAAGTCCCAATAACAGTCGCAATCAAGGCTGATAGGAAGGCTAGTAAAAAGGTTTGAACCAAGATCAGCATGAGTCTTCCATCGCCAAACATGGTTTCAAAGTGAGACAAACTAAAGCCTGTAAAGCTATTCATATCATCCCCAGCATTGAAGGCATAACCAATCAAGTAAAAGATTGGCAGATAGAGGACGATAAAGACAAAGGCTAGATAAAGATTTGATAATTTTTTCATCGTTCTCTCCTTTCCTTAGTCACCCACATAGTGATAAACATGGTCAGGATAAGAACAACACCAATAGTTGAACCCATACCATAGTTGTCATTGGTCAAGAAGTTCTGCTCGATGGCAGTCCCCAAAGTAATCACTCGGTTCCCCCCAATCAAACGGGTCAACATGAAGAGACTCAAACTTGGGATAAAGACAGATTGGACTCCACTTCGCACCCCGTTCATAGACAGAGGGAAGATGACATGGCGGAAGGTCTCCCACTTGGTTGCACCAAGGTCATAGCTGGCATTGATGAGATTATTATCCATATCATCCAAGACATTGAAGATTGGCAAAATCATAAATGGAAGTTCGATATAACTTGCTACAAAGATAAATGAGAAATCCGTAAAGAGCAACTGCTGCGAACCGATTCCGATAAATTCGAGGAATTGGTTGATAGAGCCATTTTGCCCAAAAATCCCGATAAAAGCATAGGCTTTAAGGAGAAGGTTGATCCATGTTGGCAAAATAATCAGCATGAGCCAGAGTTGACGGTGTTTGAGACGAGTCAAAAAGAGGGCTGTTGGATAGCTGATAAGAAGCGTCACTAGAGTTACAATCCCAGCATAGAGAACTGAGTTAAAACTCATTTTGAGATAGGTTAAATTTTGTGACGCAAAATAGGATTTATAGTTTTCTAAACTGAACTGGCCTTCGATGTTGAAAAAGGATTGCCCGAATATCAAGACCAAGGGTGCCAATACAAAGAGTGCAATCCAAAGCATGTAGGGCACTACAAAGAGTTTAGAGGTTGTTTTCTTCATCTCTTTCCCCCTCGATAGCGTTGATCAAACCTGCTTCTTGCTCTTCGATTTCTACGTACTCTTCGATACGAGCATCGAACTCTTCTTCTGTTTCATTGAGACGCATGATATGGATATCTTCTGGTTCAAAGTCCAAACCAATTTCCTCACCAACGATGGCCTTACGAGTTGAGTGGATCATCCATTCATTACCAAGTTCATCATAAGCAATAATCTCATAGTGCACTCCACGGAATAGCTGCGTATCGACCTTCACTTGAAGTTTTCCTTCTTCTGGCAGAGTAATGCGCAAGTCCTCTGGACGAATGACGACTTCGACCGGTTCATTTGGCTTCATACCACCGTCAACCGCTTCAAAACGTTTGCCGTTAAACTCGACCAAGTAGTCCTCAATCATGGTGCCTGGCAGGATATTTGATTCACCGATAAAGGTTGCAACAAAGTGGTTGATTGGCTCGTCGTAGATGTCAACTGGTGTTCCTGACTGAACAATTTCACCGTCATTCATAACGAAAATCCAGTCACTCATAGCCAGGGCTTCTTCCTGATCGTGGGTAACAAAGACAAAGGTAATACCCAATCGTTGTTGCAATTCACGCAATTCGTACTGCATATCTGTTCGCAACTTCAAGTCTAAGGCTGACAAAGGCTCATCCAAGAGTACCACACGGGGTTGGTTGATAATCGCACGGGCAATAGCTACACGCTGACGTTGTCCTCCAGATAGTTTACGGATGGAACGTTTTTCGAAACCTTCCAACTGTACCATCTTTAGAACTTCTAATACACGTTGTTCGATTTCTTTTTTATCGACCTTACGCAAACGCAATGGAAAGGCAACATTTTCAAAGACATTCATATGTGGAAACAGGGCATAAGATTGGAAGACTGTATGAACATCGCGCTTATTGGTCGGGATATCATTGATTCGCACGCCATCCAGTAAAATATCTCCAGTCGTTGCGTCTAGCAAACCGGCGATGATATTGAGAATGGTTGATTTACCTGAACCAGATGCTCCTAGCAGTGTATAAAATTTCCCTTCTTCCAACTCAAAATTAATATCTTTGAGAACCTTGGTGTTGCTATCTTCAAAAACTTTAGAAACGTTTTTGAATTCGATAATTGGTTTTTTCAATTGTCATTTATTCCTTCTTTTTCATAGATTAACAGATCAGGGCTCTGTCAGGCCGCTACTACCTCTTGTAGGAGATTGAACTGCCTACATTCTTCTGCACTACCGATAGGCTTTCACCCCCTCGACATTCTAGTTAGTAGCTGCTAAGCTATTTCTAGTATTTACTCATGTTCACCCAAGATACGAACTTCTCGCTCGAGAGTAACACCTGAGTGTTCTTTAACCTTTTCAATGACAGACTCAATCAAGTCTTCATAATCTCTGGCAGTTCCATCAGCAATATTGACCATAAAGCCTGCATGCTTTTCTGAAACTTCTACGCCACCAATACGATAACCCTTCAAACCAGCTTCTGCAATCAATTGCCCAGCAAAATGACCCACTGGACGTTTAAAAACTGATCCACATGAAGGATACTCTAAAGGTTGCTTGAGTTCACGAAGGTGGGTCAAGCGGTCCATTTCTTGCTTGATAACTTGGTGATTACCTGGAGCTAAGGCAAACTTAGCAGATAGGACAACTGCTCCTGATGCTTGAATGGCTGAATGACGGTAACCAAAGGCCAAGTCTTTAGCAGACAAGGTTTCGATTTCACCTTCCTTAGTCAAGATCTGACAAGACTGGAGAACATGAGCAATCTCGCCACCATAAGCGCCAGCATTCATAAAGACAGCACCACCAACGCTTCCTGGAATTCCACAAGCAAACTCAAAACCAGTCAAGCTATGACGGAGTGCAATACGAGTGGTTTCAATCAAGTTAGCTCCAGCTTCTGCCTCGATGGTATAGCCATCAACAGAAACGTTATTAAGCTTGTCACACATGATTACAAAACCACGTACTCCACCCTCACGAACGATAATGTTACTTGCATTTCCAAGAACCATCCAAGGAATGTTTTCCTGATTGGCAAATTTTACCACACGAGCCATCTCATAGCGATTACGAGGAAATACTAAATAATCTGCCTTCCCTCCAACTTTGGTATAGGTATAAGTTTTTAGCGGTTCATCGAATCGAATATCAATTCCTTCTAAGGTTTCTTTTAGTTTATCTAATACGGTCATTTTTCTATTCCTTTTATAAAATTCATTCCATTATACCATTTTTAGCTCTATTTTTCGATGATTTGGTTAGCTTTTTCAAAAGCTCAAACTAAAAAGAGGAAGAACCTCTTTTGAACTGCACCCCAAAAGTTAGACATA
>NZ_KV794998.1:0-53793 GCF_001808865.1 Streptococcus sp. HMSC061D10
GAAGCTATCCTGAACTTTATCAGCTGGAGTCTTATCGCCTGCTCCTTCAAAGGTTACTGTTTGTTTAGTTGCTTTTGTCACATCGTTTTCTACTGGAGCAGTTGCTCTATAGTAGTATACAATTTCATTAGTTGCATTCAAAAATGGATTTTCTAAACGTTGGGTATACGGACGTCCATTAGCTGCAGTACCATTATACTCAGTTGTTTCACCTTTTCCTAAAGTTGTTTCATGAATCTTTTTACCACTATAGTAGACCTCAGCCTTCATAGTTCCATCCATGTTCAGTAAAGTATATTTAATCTCGAGGTTAGGTTGAGTCACTTTTGTAAAGCTATCACCTACTTGCTTCCAAGGAGAAATATAGCCACTTGGAGAACCTACAATCTCTTTATCGACTAGTTCGTAACCCTTTAATTCTGCCGCGGTAGTATCAAAACGCATTCCAGTCAAACCATTTAAAGTATGAGAAGGAACCAATTCTTTATTTGTATCTTTATCCTTAAATCGTACAGTTACTGAATTATTGGTAGGAATCAACCATCCATCTGCATAAAAAATACCTTGGCCTTGTTTAGTTGAAATTTCTGGACCGTTATACAAGATATAAAAGTTTGCAACTTGATTACGAGTTTTTGTAATATTCGGCATATCACCGATAGAAATGGAATCCGCATTTCGATTAATGAGTATTTTCTGGTCACGCTTTTTATACTTATATACAAATTCCTTAGAATTAGTATTTTTATCCATGATAATCTCTTGCTGCAACTCATTTTTACGGTTATAAAATTCTAGTTTTACCGTGCCATCAGTCGTATACCCATTTGGTGTTCGATCTGACTTAGCAGATATAACCACATAACCATCAAACGAATTAATGTAAGTGAACTGTGGATGTCTTTCTTGTTGATCCAATTGAACAAAAGTATACCAGCCATCACTACCATCATGATACTTAGTAGAGTTATTATATCCATTCGGATGAGACGAGTCGCTTGAAGTATTTTCTTTTGGTGAAGTGATACTGATAGTTCCCCCTTTTACTACTGCGCTAGAATCAAGTTCACGACGAGTTCGTTTCAAAGAGTCAGCGGTATCAACAGATACACTTCTATCTTCTGCATTAGATTTATCTAGTTTATCCTCAATTTTTTTATCTGAATTTTCTGCGGTAGCATTTACAACTGAATTTGTTGTTGACTCAGATGATAATGGTTGAATTTCTTTATTATTTTCTGAACCTTGATATTCTTTAGAATCGATACCTGGAATAACTGCAGGTGCTTCATAAGTTGATTCAGTTTTCTGATTATCTTTAAGTAAATCAGATTTATTTTTTTCAGTAATGGTTTGATCTCCAGTAGCTTGTGAAGTGAGCTCATTAGCTGAAACAGTCCCACTTCCTAGAAACATCAAACCTGTTGCGATTGCAACTGAAGCCGCTCCAAAACTGTACTTTCGAATACCAAAACGAGTATATTTCTCAGTCCGAAAATCAGCTTGTTGGTTTCTTTTAATTTTCATTAAATTGCCTCCTTATTCATATATAAAAACTAACATTTATATATACCTCACCTAGTATAACAAAATTATTTTCAACTATCAAATTATAACAGATGTTTTTTTTAGAAAAAAATAATTTTATAACACTTTAAAAGATAATTTTTGAAGCTTTTCGAACTTTTTGGTATTAGATATCTAAGATTTTTACATTTAGTGAACTAGATATCTTACTTGAACCATTTTATAATATCATAGAGATGAGAATTATATTTTTTCTAAATCAGGGTTATTATTTAAGAAAATATTTCTCTGACTTTTCGAAACACAAATTACGTAAAATTTAAAATATGAATCAATAAGTGTCTTGGATAAGGTTATAAAAATTTTTTAAAAAGTTTTGCCCCTTTTTTGCCCCCCTGAATAAAGAAAAAGCCCTTCGGATAAAATCCGAGGGGCTTAAAACGTTGTTAAATCAACGACCGAACTTTTGAGTTTCAAGGTTCGGGATAAAATAGTTCACTGAACTATTTTATTTCTTAAGGTTGTAGAATGATTTCAATCCACGGTATTCAGCTACTTCACCAAGTTGATCTTCGATACGAAGCAATTGGTTGTATTTAGCGATACGGTCAGTACGTGAAAGTGAACCAGTCTTGATTTGTCCTGCGTTAGTTGCAACTGCGATGTCAGCGATTGTTGAATCTTCAGTTTCACCTGAACGGTGTGATACAACGGCAGTGTAACCAGCTTCTTTAGCCATTTCGATAGCGTCGAATGTTTCAGTAAGAGTACCGATTTGGTTAACTTTGATAAGGATTGAGTTAGCAGCGCCTTCAGCGATACCTCTTTCAAGGTAAGCAGTGTTTGTTACGAAGAAGTCGTCACCAACCAATTGAACTTTACCACCAAGACGTTCAGTAAGAGCTTTCCATCCATCCCAGTCGTTTTCATCCATACCATCTTCGATAGTGATGATTGGGTATTTGTTTACCAATTCTTCAAGGTAGTCGATTTGTTCTGCAGAAGTACGAACAGCTGCTCCTTCACCTTCGAATTTAGTGTAGTCGTAAACTTTACGTTCTTTATCGTAGAATTCTGATGATGCACAGTCAAATCCGATAAATACGTCTTTACCTGGAACATAACCAGCAGCTTCGATAGCAGCAAGGATAGTTTCAACACCGTCTTCAGTTCCTTCGAAACGAGGAGCGAATCCACCTTCGTCACCTACGGCTGTTTCAAGACCACGAGATTTAAGGATTTTCTTAAGAGCGTGGAAGATTTCAGCACCCCAACGAAGAGCTTCTTTGAATGTTGGTGCACCAGCAGGTACGATCATGAATTCTTGGAAAGCGATTGGAGCATCTGAGTGAGAACCACCGTTGATGATGTTCATCATTGGAGTTGGAAGAACTTTAGTGTTGAATCCACCAAGGTAGCTGTAAAGTGGGATTTCAAGGTAGTCAGCAGCAGCACGAGCCACAGCGATAGACACACCAAGGATTGCGTTAGCACCCAATTTACCTTTGTTAGGAGTACCGTCAAGTGCGATCATAGCACGGTCGATAGCTTGTTGGTCACGTACATCGTAGCCGATGATTGCTTCAGCGATGATGTTGTTTACGTTGTCAACAGCTTTTTGTGTACCAAGACCACCGTAACGAGATTTGTCACCATCACGAAGTTCAACTGCTTCGTGTTCACCAGTAGAAGCTCCTGATGGAACCATACCACGTCCGAAAGCACCTGATTCAGTGTAAACTTCTACTTCAAGTGTTGGGTTACCGCGTGAGTCTAGGACTTCGCGAGCGTAAACATCAGTAATAATTGACATTTTTTACTCTCCTTATTGAGTTAAATTTTTTACACCTCTATGATACCTTAAAAAGACTCCTTTTTCAAGGAAAAACGTTATCTTTGTGCAAATTTTCCTTAAGTTTATAAAGTAATCGCTTTCTTTCATCTGTTTTCTCCTTTATTTTATGATATACTATTTTTATGACTGATGTATCAAAACAAATCCTAGAAAAAGCTCATGGTGGGCTTAAACTAAATCCAGATGAACAGAGACGTTTTCTCGGAACTTTCGAGGAACGTGTCCTTGGCTATGCAGACCTTGAAACAGCTGATGATGATAAATTTAAAAATGGATTTTTAACAATTATAGAAACCTTTAAAAAAGAGACTCAACCTCTATTTGTCAAAATTTCTCCTCAGGTAGAGTTTGATAAACAAGTTTTTTATCTAAAACAATCCAAAGATGCTGACTGCCAAGCGACCATCGTTTCTGAAGATCATAACTCTTCTCCTTTTGGCCTAGTCATCCATAGCGATGCCCCTGTTCAAACAAGTGAAAAGGACCTCAGAAAGGCCTTTTCAGACTTATGGCAGGAAAAAGAGATGAAAAAAGCTCCTACTTCTCTTTGGAGAAAGTGGTTTGGTTAATTTTTCTTCAAAGCTAAAATTTGACCAATGTTTGCAGCTGTATCTTCTAAATAGGTAGCTGCATTTTTTAAACTATCTTCTAATGGTTCGCTTTTCTCTAATATTGAAAAAGCAGCTATGACATTCTCAAATGGTAAAGGAGGTAAATCCTCAGCTAAACTACCACAAATAGCAATAACTGGAACACCATCTGGTGTTCTTTTTGCTATTCCAATTGGCGCCTTACCAGATAAACTTTGAGAATCTAACCTACCTTCACCAACAATAACTAGATCTGCATCTGCAACGTTTTTATCGAAATTGATTATATCTAAACAAGTTTGGATACCAGATACGATCTCTGCTCCAGCAAAAGCACATAAGCCAGCCGCAATACCACCACCTGCTCCAGCTCCTTCAAGGCTTAAAATTTCAGGGGCAACTTTGTGGTAAAAGTTTTCAATAGAAGCATCAACTTCTTGAAATTTTGTTGGATTCAATCCTTTTTGCTTTCCGAATGTATAGGTGGCACCGTGAGTTCCACAGAGTGGATTGGTAACATCTGCTAAGATTTTGATATGCACATCAGAAGGAATAGATATAACTTTCTCCTTTGAGATATCAGTAATTTCAAACAAAGACTGACCAATAGCTAGAAGTTCATCTCCATTTTTGTCATAGAACTGGTAACCAAGTCCTGAGGCAATTCCAATACCACCATCGTTACTGGATGTCCCACCAACTCCTATATAGATTTCTTTCATTCCTTGTTCGATTAAATATAGGATCAGTTGACCAATCCCCTTTGTTTGAATCTTTAGTGGATTTCGTTTTTCAACAGGAATTTTAGCAAGCCCAACTAAATCGGCCACTTCGAAAAGAGCAAGTTCTCCTTTTTGAACATAAGTCATTTGAACTTCATCTCCAAAGGGACCCGTCACTAAAGCAGTTTTTTCTACAAGACCAAGTGAATTTTTAATGGCATCTACTGTTCCTTCCCCTCCATCGCCAACAGGTAAGAGCAAACATTTCGATTCAGGTAGAGCCTTTTTAAAACCTCGTTTAATAGCTTTAGCTACTTCACTTGCAGGGAGACTCTCCTTAAAAGAGTCAGGTGCTATAACAATTTTCATACACTCATCTTTCTAATCAAAGGAAATCTATCAGATTCAATACTTTTGTTAAATCTCTATCTTCAATTTGAAGGTGAATTTCCTCTTTCACGATTTCTTTGGCACAGAAACCAATGCCGATTCCAGCTCTCTTCAACATCGCTAAATCATTAGCTCCATCTCCAATAGCAATTGTTCTATCGATTGGTACCTCTAATTCATCAGCCCATCTTACTAGGGTTTCTTTTTTAACTTCTCTGCTTATAATAGGACCAACAAGATTTCCGGTTAAATGACCATCTCTGATTTCCAGTTGATTAGCAGCAAATAATGAAATCCCTAAATCTTTTGCTATTCTTTCAACCACAGGTGTAAATCCCCCCGAAACTAAACCCACTTCTATCTGATTTTTTTGCAGAGTGTTAATAAATTGCGCAGCATTTTTACTAAGGTGTAGTTCATGATAAATCTTATCAAAAGTATCTACAGATAGTCCTTGTAATAAAGAAACACGTTTTCTCAGGCTCTCTTCAAAATCTAGTTCTCCCCTCATAGCTTGGGCCGTCAGCAGAGCTACTTCATTTTCACACTCTGCTTCTTTCCCCAACAAATCAATAACTTCCTCTTCTATCAGTGTCCCATCTACATCCAGTACACAGAGTCCTTTAATTTTTTTCATATAATTGCCTTACTTTCAGAATCTCAAAAAATCGTATGAAGGTATCATACGATTTTAACTATTTAGTTTGCTAAACTGTGATACAAATCAAGATATGACTTGCAGGCTGTATCCCAAGAGAAATCACATTCCATAGCTTGAACTTGCATATTTTTCCAAACATCAGGATGGTTGTGATAAACATCCAAAGCTGTTTGCAATGCCCAGTTGAGCCAGTATGGAGTTAGGTTGTTAAAGCTAAAGCCTGTACCTGTTCCTTCAATTGGGTTAAAAGCTTGAACAGTATCTCTAAGTCCACCCACCTCATTTACTAAAGGAAGCGTACCATATCTCATGGCCATCATTTGTGAAAGCCCACACGGTTCAAAGCGACTTGGCATGAGGAAAATATCACATGCTGCATAAATCTCTTGAGCTAACTTCACATCGAAAGTAATATTGGCAGAAAGTTTTTCTGGGAATACTTGACTAAACCAAGAGAAAGCTTGTTCAAATCCTGGATCTCCAGTTCCCAAGAGAACAATTTGAATATCCTCTTGAAGCATACGATGCAGGCTTTCAACCACCACATCAAAGCCCTTCTGACGAGTCAAACGTGACACGATACCAATCATTGGAACATCAGGACGTACTGGAAGACCAACTCTTTCTTGAAGCTTCGCTTTATTTTGAGCTTTTCCTGACAAATCAGATTTGTTAAAATGATACTCAAGTAAAGAATCCGTCTCTGGGTTGTACAAATCTGTATCAATACCATTAACAATACCTGAAACCTTACCAGATTCCATACGAAGAATCTGATCAATACCGCAACCAAATTCTGTAGTCATGATCTCATAAGCATAGCTCGGTGACACGGTTGATACACGATCTGCATAGAGAATACCTGCCTTCATCCAGTTAAGACAATCATTCCAACGAACTGTTCCATCAGCATAGCGCTCAAATCCAACCCTGAACAAGTCCCAAAGCATGCTTTCAGAGAATTGACCTTGAAATTCCAAGTTATGAATGGTCAAAACAGTCTTGATTCCTTGGTAAGCTTGAATCCATCTGTATTTTTCTTTCAACAAGAACGGAATCATTGCTGTATGGTAATCATGAGCATGGAGGACGTCAGGTATGAATCCAATACGCTCCATAGCTTCAAGGGCAGCAAGTTGGAAGAAGGCAAAGCGTTCACCATCATCGAAGTCTCCATAAACATGTCCACGGAAGAAATAATATTGATTGTCGATAAAGTAGAAGGTAACACCGTTTAAAACAGTTTTCTTAATTCCACAAAATTGTCTGCGCCAACCAACATAGACTTCGAATTGAAGGACATCTTCAATCTGATCACCAAACTTGGCTTCTACCATGTCATAGTAAGGTAAGATAACAGCAACCTCATGCCCAGCTTTTACTAATGATTTTGGAAGTGCTCCGATAACGTCTCCCAAGCCACCTGTTTTTGAAAAGGGCGCACCTTCGGCTGCTACAAATAAAATTTTCATGAAAGGATATCCTCTGTTACTTTTTCGCCTTTTTTGATGACAACAGGATTTTCTGCTGTACCTCGAATGACAACTCCCTCAGCTATTTCAGCACCCTTATCTACGACTGCATACTCGACTTGCGCACCTTCACCAATGACAACACGAGGGAAAACAATAGATTCTTTAACTAAGCTATCTTTATGAATTTGAACATTACGAGAAATAACCGAACGAACAACTTTACCTTCGACAATACTACCAGAAGCAAACTGCGAAGTATTTACTTCACAACCAGGTGCATAGTAAGTAGGCTCTTCGTTTTTAACTTTAGTGTGAATCTTTTGATTTGGTGAGAACAAAGAGTAGAATTTATGCTGATCAAGCATATCTAAATTAGCTTGGTAGTATGTTTCTACTGAATGAATATTTGCTAGGTATCCTGTGTATTCATATGCAAAAGCACCTTCTTTAGCTGCTAAATCACGAAGAACATAACGTAATTTTTCTGGATATTCTTTTTGAGCTTCTTCTTCTAAACGTTTAATCAACCATTGAGTATCTACAACAAAGATATCTGTTGACATGTTGTAGTAATCTTGATTTGATTTTTTATCAAAGAGTTTGTGAGAAACCACATGGTCAGTTTCGTCGATATCAAGGATTGCATTTACTTCTGAAATGTTCTTCTTAGGCAATTTCTTATAAACAACTGTGATTGGTGATTTTGTTGTATTATGCAAATGGAAAACTTGATTGAGATCAATATTCACCAAAACATCAGAGTTCAAGGAAACTGTTTGGTCTGAACCTGAACGTTTTAAGTAAGTTAAGAGTTGTTTATAGTACTCTTTTCCAACAGTACTGCTCTCTACACGAGTATTGTAGATTCCAAGATAGTAGTGGCTAAGAAGTGTATTCAAGCCCCATTCACGTCCTGAACGAATATGGTCAAAAACTGAGCTGATGTTATCTTGTTGGAAAATTCCAAAGATACTACGAACGCCTGCATTAGCTAAACTTGAAAGCGGGAAGTCAATCAAACGATACTTTCCTCCAAATGGTAAAGTTGCCACTGGACGGTTACTTGTCAAGGTTGACATATCATGGAAACCAACGGTATTTCCTAAAATCGCTGAATATTTATCAATCTTCATCTGTTGCTACCCCCACTACTTCGTTATATCCGACTACTTGTACTTCTTCTGTACCATCAATTTCAACACCATCGGCAATAATTGCACCTTCACCGATGATTGCACGTGTAATTTTAGCTCCTCTACCGATAACTGCTCCACTCATGATGACAGAATCAACAACTTCTGCTCCCTTACGAACTTGAGCAGCTGTAGAAAGGATAGAGTGTTTTACTGTACCATTTACGTAACAGCCATCCACTACAAGAGAGTCTTCTACATGAGCATGTTCTCCAATAAAGTTTGGTGGAGCGATAAGGTTACGAGAATAAATTTTCCATTGACGGTTACGGCTATCTAGAGCATTCTCTGGAGAGATGTATTCCATATTTGCTTCCCAAAGAGATTCGATAGTACCAACGTCCTTCCAGTATCCATTGAATTCATAAGCATAGACACTCTCGCCTGTTTCAAGATAATTTGGAATAACATTTTTACCGAAGTCTGACATATCTAGGTTGGCCTTTTCAGCTGCAACTAGCATATTACGAAGTCGTTTCCAGTCAAAGATATAGATACCCATTGATGCCTTAGTTGATTTTGGTTCAGCTGGTTTTTCTTCAAACTCAACAATACGATTATTAGCATCTGTATTCATGATACCAAAACGGCTAGCTTCTTTTAGTGGTACATCCAAGACAGCAACTGTCAAGCTGGCATTATTGTCCTTGTGTGATTGGAGCATATCATCATAGTCCATCTTGTAGATATGGTCACCTGAAAGGATCAAAACATACTCAGGATTGATACTGTCGATATAGTCGATATTTTGGTAAATGGCATGACTTGTACCTTCAAACCAACGATTTCCTTCACTTGCAGAGTAGGGTTGAAGGATAGAAACACCTGTGTCAATACCGTCTAGACCCCAACTAGAACCATTACCAATGTGGCTATTGAGAGCTAGTGGTTGATACTGTGTAATAACCCCAACATTATGGATACCAGAGTTGGCACAGTTTGAAAGAGCGAAGTCAATGATACGGTAGCGCCCACCAAATTGCACGGCAGGTTTAGCAATGCTTTGAGTGAGTTTACCGAGACGAGTTCCTTGCCCACCAGCAAGGATTAAAGCTAGCATTTCATTCTTCATTTTCTACTCCTTTTTGAGTTTTATTAGCGACTTTTTTAGTAGGTTTGATGCGACGTTTGATTTTCCAAATACTTGCTCCCATAGCTGGCAAGGTAAATGTCAAAGTCTGCTCATAATCCTTCCACAATCCTTCTTGAGTTTGAACTGTTTGGTTATGCTCTTTCCACACACCACCCCATTGTTCTAACTCTGTATTCCAAATTTCTTCATAAATACCTGCAACAGGAAGACCAATTGTAAAATCAGGACGTTCAACTGGTGCCATATTGAAGACACAGACTAGCATCTCGCCTTTCTTACCTTTTCGGATAAAGGATAGGACGCTTTGGTCTCTATTATCCGCATCAATGATTTCAATACCATCGTAACTTGTATCAATTTCCCAAAGACAACGGTGATCTTTATAGAGCTGATTCAACTGTGATGTAAAGTATTTCATCTTGGCATTCATTGGATCTTCGAGATTTGACCACTCTAATTGCTCTTCTGACTTCCACTCTAAGAATTGACCAAATTCACTACCCATAAATAGTAATTTCTTACCAGGGTGACAAATTTGATAGGTGTAGAGATTTCTCAGGCCTGCAAATTGATTGTAACGATCCCCCCACATCTTATGCATCATACTCTTCTTACCGTGGACAACCTCATCATGTGAGAATGGTAGGAGATAATTTTCATTAAAGACATACATGAAGCTGAAGGTCACAAGATTAAAGTCATACTTGCGATAAATTGGATCTTCTTCGTAGAATCGTAGGATATCATTCATCCAACCCATGTTCCACTTGTAGTCAAATCCAAGTCCACCCATTTCCTTCATGCCAGTAATCTTTGTACCAGAAGAAGACTCCTCTGCAATCATCATAACATCCGGATGAGCTAGTTTAATAACATCATTCAAACGTTGTAGGAAATAATAGCCTTCATAGTTGAGATTGCCACCATCTTTATTTGGTGTCCATGGAGCATTGTCATAATCTAGATAGAGAATATTACTTACGGCATCTACACGAATACCATCTAGGTGATAGAAATCTATCCAGAACTTAATGCTTGAAATCAAGAAAGATTGGACTTCATTTTTACCTAAGTCAAAGTTGAGTGCTCCCCAACCGTAGTTGTTAGCCTTATTATGATCTTGGTATTCAAAAGTTGGTGTACCGTCGTAGTATGCCAAAGCGTCGTCATTGATTGTAAAGTGTCCAGGTACCCAGTCCACAATTACTCCGATATTGTTGATATGACATTCCTCAACGAAGTCTTGAAACTCTTCAGGACGACCATAGGCATGCTCTAAAGCGAAGTAACCCATGAGCTGATAACCCCAACTCAAACCAAGTGGGTGAGCCATCAAAGGCATAAACTCGATGTGAGTATAGTTCATCTCAACGAGATATGGGATGAGCTCTTCTTTAAGTTGAGCAAAGCTATAAGGTGTTCCATCAGGATTTCTCTTCCAAGATCCTGCATGCACCTCATAAATGTTGACCGGTCTCTCAAAAAATCCCCAACGTTTTCTACGAGCTAACCAGAGCCCGTCCTTCCATTTTTTCTCAGGAATTTCTGTTAAAACAGCTCCTGTACCCGGACGTGCTTCATAGCGAACAGCCAAGGGATCAATCTTCATGAGCTGATGGCCATTAGCACGAGTAATATGATATTTATAAATATGTCCCTCTTGAGCTAAAGTTGTAAAAACTTCCCAAACTCCAGATTCATTACGAACCATGGGGATTTGATTTTCAACCCAGTTAGTAAAATCACCAACTAGATGGACAGCCTGCGCATTTGGCGCCCAGACACGGAATGTATAGCCATACTCACCGTCTCTTTCTTCACGATGCGCACCTAAATAGTGTTGAAGATGGAAATTTTCGCCACTAGTAAAAGTTCTTAAAGCCTCAAATTTATCCATTGAATCCCCCTTTTATTGTAAGCGTTTTCTTATTTTTATTATACTACCTTTTAAGAGAAGTTTCAAGTAAATTACTATATTTTTAAAAATTATTTTGAAAATCTGAAAATAATTCTCTGATGCGTCCTGGGAAAATCATTTTAATTTTCCAATTTATCTTCGCCTCTTTTCATTTTCTTACATTTTTATATAATAGTAACAAAATATTCGGATTTAAGCAATTTTTAGCCTTATATTTTTGAAAAATACATTGAAAATCCGTAAATATTGAGTTTATAACATTCAATTTAGATTGCAACTATTCAGAAACAAGGGATTTCTCCCAAAAAATAGAGCAGATCTTCCAATCTGCTCTTTCTTTATTTACTATTCTTTACGATTTATCTGCACTTCCATGAAAAATGAATTTCTCTGGATATTTTTTGATAAAACTTAGCTCATTCTCATTTCCATCATAATCATAGACAAAATTATCTGCTTCATCCAATTTCTCATAAAAATCATCGCCATACTCTTCTTCCATCTGTGCTAGCAGCTCCGATCTTTCTTCTCTAACAAAGGAGATAGTTCCACCAAAGTATGCAAGGAGATTTTTGAAATTAGCAGCATGCTCCTTCATTCCAAATAGTTCGAAGCCCTTTAAAGTATCTTTCCAGACAATCCCTGTCGAATTATCGAAAAATTGATAGTGACCTCCATTGTTTACTTCGATAAAATACCAGATAATTGCCAGAAGGTATCTTTGTTCTAAAGTAAAGATTTTTGCAGAATCGAGATAGTCTTTATAGGTGTTATAGATGTTAACAGTTTCGTATACTGGTTCAATAATATCCCAAGAGTCTTCTGCATTTTGAACATCTTCTATCTTAATATTCTTGTATAATTTCTTATTCTGTGCAGTTTTCATTTCTTGATTAGTTTCATTAGCATTTTCAAAATAGTATTTCTGAAGCAGGGGATATTCTGTTGGCTTGCCTTCAAAAACTTCCTTTAGAGAACCTACTTTAACCAACTCAATACACCATTCAATGACTGGATTTGTTGAGGAATCAGCATTTTTGATAGCATTTTCTAATAAATCTAGAGCCTGATTAGCTTCAGTTTCAAAGTCCTTGTTCGGATCACTAGATAAACGCCAATGGGTAAAACCATTTCGATAATACCAAATAGCATCCCTATCTTCTTCAGAGACCATCTCTAAAACTCTTTTGGCTTCTTCGAATTGACTCCAATTATTATAGACTTTGGCTAGTTCACTAAGGACTAGTCCACTTAAATTTTCTAAGCCAAGCTCTAAAAGAATTTCTATTACTTTCTCGAATTGGAAGTTATGCTTAATGTCTTTAAGACACTGAACTTTCTCCGATTCATTTAATGTGATAAATGTTTCCAGCGTAATTGTATTGATATCCATAGGTATCTCCCACTAAAACTAATGAACTTTTATAATTTTAATTCAATTTGTAATGAAACTTCTGCTTTTTCTATCGTCTCCAAGATAAACTTTCTAGAAGTATAGGCCGAGATAAAAAATCCCGACCTCACATTTTAGTAGAAATGAGTCTTTGAAATACTTTTGTTCATTTATTGGACTCTGCAAAATAGTTTTGCCCTACACTTCATTGTGTCAATCTTCAATCTAAGACTTACGATAAAACATTCATAACTGCCACACTGACATCGTCAATGGCATTTTCTTGGTTAGAACGGCTATTGGTTACCAACATTTCTAGGTTTCCTGCATTTTCATAGTAATAGGAAGCCCCTTTAGCATTGAATACAACCAAGAAGTGCTCTTCGCCACCATGAATCTCATAAACAATCCAACCACTATTTTCAATGGCCGTGTGTACAAAGACATGACGGTAGACTTCTTCATAGGTAGGGTATGAAAAGGCACTGTTTTGTGTTTTAAGTCGGATAATCTGACGAACAAACTCGATACTATCTTGACGCTCATTGATCAAATCCCAGTTGACTTGGTTGACGCTATCAGGAGCATTGTAACTATTCATAGCTCTCTCACGATCTGCGTGAGTCAACTCACCATTTTCTCCTGTAGCTACAAGCTTGGTACGGCCAAACTCTTGCCCCAACTCCATGAAGGCCATCCCTTGCATGAGAAGGTTCATGGCTGTCGCTGTTTCTACTTTCTTCATGATACGTTTTTCACTCTCCGTTGGATGAAGGGTTTTAAGCAAATCATGCAAATTGTAGTTATCGTGGGCTTCTACATAGTTAAGAACCTGATTGGGGCTAAGGTAAGAACCCAGCTCTCGGCTTCCAAGGATAGCCTTTGCGACGATCGGTTCAGTTCCAGCACCACTGACGAAACCAGATTTGATAGAGCCATAGACTTCACAACCTTTGACCGCATCACGTTGATTATCATTAAAGAATCCAATGTTTGGCAACTGGTAGGCGTTATCTTTCTTAGCCTTATCATAAGGAGCAAGACCAGTTCCCATATCCCATCCTTCTCCATAAAGGATGATTTTAGGATCGACTTCGTCCATAGCCCAACGAATCATCTGCATAGTTTTGACATCATGGATTCCCATCAAGTCAAAGCGGAAACCGTCAATATTGTACTCTTTTACCCAGTAGAGAAGGGAATCAATCATATACTTACGGAACATTTCGTGCTCACTGGCAGTTTCGTTCCCGACTCCTGTTCCATTTTGGTAAGTTCCGTCATGGTTCATTCGATAATAATAATCAGGAACCGTTGTTTGGAATGGCGCATCCACCGTTGAGAAGGTATGATTGTAAACAACATCCATAATAACACCGATACCAGCATCGTGATAAGCTTGGACCATGGCTTTCAAATCACGGATAGCTTGACCTGGATCGTTTGGGTTTGTAGACATGCTAGTTTCTGGAGCATTGTAGTTTTGTGGATCATATCCCCAGTTATAAGTTACATTTCCATCAGCGTCGTATTCTTTATGACGGTCAGCAATTGGTTGCAACTGAACATAGTTGACACCAAGTTCTTTGATATAGTCAAACGAAGTCGACTGACCATACTGGTTAACTGTTCCAGTTTGCGCTGCACCTAAGAAGGTTCCTCTTAATTCTGGCGCAACACCAGATGTTTCAGACTTAGTCAAATCACGGATATGCATTTCATAAATGACTGCTTGGCAAGGATTTTCCAAACGCCAAGTTGCTTCTGTACCATGCTTGACCTCAAAGCCTTCAACCTGTCGATCTTGATTTGAGACAATGGCTGAACGTTTTCCAACAGGACTCGTTGCAATGGTATATGGATCACGAGTTAATGACTGGTGATGAGGAAAGTCAATTTGGTAGTGGTAAGCACGACCTGCTAGGTTTTCTGGGACTGTTAAGCTCCAAACACCAATGGTATTATACTTGTGGCTATAGGAATAACTATTTCCTCGCTCCATTTCAAAGATTTTAAGGATAGGAGCGTCATTGCTCGCTGATTCATAGACAACTACTTGGACAGATGTAGCTGTTGGTGCCCATAAGCTAAAACTTGTTTCATTTTCAGAAACTTGACATCCCAACTCTCCTTGATAACCCCAGTGGTGGTCGAAACTCGCACTATTGATTGCCTTGTCAAAAGCAAAAGGATTTTGGTCTTTATAGTGGGGACTGGCAATAGCTGGATTTTCAGAATAATAAACTGTATCGTCTCCATCCAAAATCCAAACCTCTGTCAAAAGTGGATAGTAATTGAAACGAATAGGATACTCTTTGCTGACACCGTCTTTTTCAACGCTAAAAGTCATGGTTTCAAGGGCTACTTCACTCGATTGAGTCAGTGAAAATTTGGCTCCAAAGTATTCTTCTTTGATAAGCTCTACTGAATCTACTGTTTTTTTACTGAAACTGCAAGCCTCGTAGGCTTCATCCTTACGATGATAATGAATAAGTACAGGATAATTGTACATAGTTCTCCCTAATTTCTAAATTAAATTTGATTTTATATGTTAATCATAATTTCTTGATCAATCGCCTCACGATTCACAAAAAACTCAATGTGATTATGGCACACTTCCAAATCTACTGGTGTGTCGCCACCGTATTCTCCATCAAGATTAAGCATAAACGGCTCTTCCTGATCCAAAGTTTCAATTCGGAGTTTACTAGTTTTCAGATATTCAACATTGACATCTGATACGTGTTGGCCTCCGTTCATGGCTTGAACTAGCAGACTCAACATATCTAGGATTTTATCTGTCTTTACTAGAATAAGCGTGAAATTGCCATCATCCAGCTTGGTATCAGGTGCAAATTGCTCAAATCCACCGATAGAATTGGTCAAGGCAACAAAGACAAGAGAAACTTCTCCTGTAAAAATTCCCCAATCATGGTAAATACGAACAGGACGGGCTTTGGATTTTGGGAACATCTCGATGCCTTTAGCAACGTAGGCCAGATAACCCAGACGCGTCTTTAGTTCACTCGGAACACTAAAAGTTAACTCCGTAAGAGCTCCTGCCGCAGCAATATTGATGAAATACTTATCGCCAAAAGCACGACCAATATCAATTTTCTTGGTTTCATTTTTGGCAATGATCTTCGCTGCAGCAACTGGATCCCCCATAGGGATTTTCAATGCTCTTGCATAGTCATTGGTAGTTCCAGTAGGAATGATGGCTATCTTTGGACGATGTTCCAGAGGTGCAATTCCATTAACCACTTCGTTGATGGTGCCATCGCCACCAGCTACTAAAACCAAATCAAAGCCAGCTTTTGCAGCTCTTTCTGCTTCTTTCTGGGCTGACAGGTGTTCAGGTTTGGTTTGGAAAGCACTGGTTTCATAGCCTATGCTCTCTAACACTTCTAGGACTTCTGCGATATTTTGCTTGATCATTTCCTGGCCTGATGTCGGATTATAAATGAGACGTGCGCGTTTTTTTTCTTCTTTCATAGATTACAAACTCTCAAGCCAAGCTTCATCACGAATCTCTATTCCCAGTTCTTGTGCTTTTTGGAGCTTGCTTCCTGCATCTGCTCCTGCTACAACAAGGTCTGTTTTTTTCGACACACTACCAGTAACCTTGGCTCCTAGACTTTCTAATTTATTTTTAGCTTCTGAGCGATTAAGACGCTCTAGCTTTCCTGTCAATACGACAGTTAGACCAAACAAGGCTGCATTTGCTGCAACAGTCTGTCCTTTGTAGTCTAGATTAACACCTGATTCTTTCAATTCCCTTAAAAGGATTTCAGAACCCTCTGTAGCAAAATAGGTCTGAAGGCTTTGGGCAATGACACTTCCCAAACTTTCGATACTTGCAATTTCTTCAGGATTGGCTTGTGCTAGCGATTCGATTGAGTGGAAGTTTTGTAAAAGCAACTGACTTACCTTACTTCCTACATGACGAATCCCCAAACCAAACAAGAGTTTTTCAGCAGAATTTTCTTTGGATGCTTGAATAGCCTGGTAGAGTTTTTGAGCAGATTTTTCCTTGATACCATCTAGCAAAAGCAATTCTTCCACAGTCAAACGATAAATATCTGCAACATCCTTAACCAAATTGGCTGCAAATAGTTTCTCAACGATTGATGGACCAAGGCCAGAAATATTCATAGCATCACGCGATGCGAAGTGCGTCAAACCTTCCTTGATTTGAGCAGGGCATCGCGGATTGATACAACGAAGGGCAACCTCATCTTCAAAATGCAAAAGCTTACTGTCACAACTTGGACAGTTTGTTGGAATATCTAGTCTTTCCTCTGACACACGCTTGGATTCTACCACTCGTAAAACAGCTGGAATGATATCCCCTGCCTTATAGACAATGACGGTGTCATCCTTACGGATATCCTTTTCAGCGATATAGTCGACATTATGAAGGGTTGCACGACTTACAGTTGTACCTGCAAGTTGCACTGGAGTAAGATTAGCAGTCGGAGTCACAACTCCTGTACGCCCTACTGTCCAGTCAACAGAAAGAAGTTTCGCTTCTTTTTCTTCTGCTGGGAATTTATAAGCGACTGCCCACTTAGGTGCTTTGACTGTAAATCCTAGTTGCTCCTGACCAGCTAGATCATTGACCTTAATCACAACTCCATCGATATCATAAGGCAACTGATCTCTTTCTCGACCAATTTCTTGAATAAACGCCCAAACCTCATCCATACTATGAGCTAATAGACGTCTTTGATTAACCACAAAGCCTAACTGCTCTAAATGATTCAAAACCTTCTCTTGACTATCCCGAGTTGAAGGACTAGCTTCCTGATAAAGGAAGGTTGCAAGATTACGTTTGGCTACTACTGCTGTATCTAACTGACGAAGGGTTCCTGCAGCAGCATTTCTTGGGTTGGCAAATTCTGGCTCCCCATTTTCTTGACGAGATTGATTGACCTGGTCAAAAGAAGCTATCGGCATATAACATTCACCACGAACTGTAATATCTATTTTTTCTGGTAATGATAACGGAATGTCTTTCACTCGTTTAAGATTTTCAGTGATGTTTTCACCGATGGAGCCATCACCTCGAGTTGCCCCAGCAACAAAAATTCCCTGCTCATAAGTCAAGGAAATCGATAAACCATCAATCTTCAACTCACAAATATAAGTGACATCATCTAATTCTTTACGAACACGCGCATCAAAGGCGTCGAGTTCTTCACGTGAAAAAGCATCCTGCAAACTATAAAGAGGATACTGATGACTATATTTCTCAAACCCATCAAGAATCTTTCCACCAACACGATGTGTCGGACTTTCTGGTAAAACTTGGTCAGGATGAGCTTTTTCTAACTCTACCAATTCACGATAAAGACGGTCATACTCACTATCAGATACAGATGGATTATCACTTGTATAATACTCTGTCGCATAGCGATTGAGCAGTTCAACGAGCTCTTTCATTCTTTCATTCATAGAACCATTTTACCATAAAAAGGACTCTATAAACAATCCTCAAGCTCTAAAAAAGAAAATGAGAAGGATATTTCTATCGCTTCTCATTTATTTTTATTTTTTACGATTCAAAATAGCATTCAAGACGATGGCTACTGTACTTGCAATGACAATACCATTTGAGAAGAACATTTGTAATTCAGTCGGTAAAGTATTGAAGAGATTACTTCCATTCAATCCAACCCCAGCAGAGATAGAAACTGCTGCAATGAGGAAGTTGTGTTCATTGTGTTCGAAGTCTACACGCGCCAAGATTTGCATCCCTTGGAGAGACACGAAACCGAACATGACGAGCATAGCTCCACCTAGAACAGGACTAGGAATAATCTGTGCCAAGGCACCGAACTTAGGCAAAAGACCGAGCAAGATAAGGAAACCAGCTGCGTAGTAGATTGGTAAACGAGTACGAATACCTGAAAGTTTCACCAAGCCTACGTTTTGTGAAAATCCTGTATATGGGAAGGTGTTGAAAAGTCCACCAAGCAGAACAGCGAGACCTTCAGCACGATAACCATTGCGAAGACGAGTGCTATCGATTGGATCTTTAGTAATATCAGAAAGGGCAAGATAAACACCAGTTGATTCTACCATAGATACAGTAGCGATAATACACATCATGACAATAGAAGAAATCTCAAATTGCGGAGCACCGAAGTAAAATGGAGTTGGGATATGAACGAGTGGAGCTTCTGCTACTGGTGAGAAATCAACCAAGCCCATTGTTGCAGCGATAATGGTACCTGCAATCAAACCAATCAAAATTGAAATAGATTTGATAAATCCTTTGGTAAAGATATTGACCAAAAGAATAATGAGGACTGTAATCATTGCCAAGGCTAAACTTTGTCCAGTTGGTTTTTCAACGTTATTTCCCATATTTCCGATGGCAACTGGAATCAAGGTCAATCCGATTGTTGTAATGACAGAACCCGTTACGATTGAAGGGAACAGATTGGCAACCTTAGAAAAGATACCTGAAATCAGGATAACATAAATCCCTGAAGCAATCAAAGCACCAAACATAGCACCACTACCATGACTCTGACCGATCATGATAAGAGGAGCAACAGACTGGAAGGCTACCCCAAGAACAATAGGTAAACCAACACCAAAATGTTTATTGAGTTGCAATTGTAAGAGAGTTGCAACCCCACACATAAAGATATCTGTTGAAATAAGGTAGGTCAACTGTTGAGCTGAATACCCTAAAGCACTTGCAATCATGATTGGTACCAGGATTGAACCTGAGTACATGGCTAGCAAGTGTTGCAAACCAAGAACGGCTGCCTGTGAGTGGTTTTCCTGTTGTTTCATTAGATGTCTGCCTCCTTAAATATAACTTTTCCATTTTCAAAACGCTCTAATCGCGCGAGTGATACTACTTGATGGCCTGATTTTTCTAGCAGTCCACGACCATCTTGGAAAGATTTTTCAATCACAATTCCGATAGCTTCAACTGTAGCACCAGCCTGTTCAATAATCTGAATCAAACCTTTAGCTGCTTGACCATTAGCCAAGAAATCATCAATAATCAATACTTTATCTTGAGGAGATAAGAACTTACCTGCAATAGATACGGTACTAGTTACTTGTTTAGTGAAAGAATAAACTTCAGCGGTTAAAATTCCTTCATTCATAGTGATATTTTTTGCCTTTTTAGCAAAAATCATGGGAACATCTAACTGTTCAGCCACATAAAGAGCTGGGGCAATTCCAGATGCCTCAATGGTTACGACTTTGGTAATACCAGCATTTTTAAAATGCTCTGCAAAAGTACGACCAACCTCGCGCATCAAGGAATAATCAACTTGGTGGGTCAAGAAAGAATCCACCTTAAGAATATTCTCACCAAGAACGTTTCCGTCCTTTAAAATTCGTTCTTCTAATAATTTCACAATAACCTCCGAAATAAAAAGAGACTTACAAAGTAAGCCTCTGGGAAACAAAGAAATAGATTTAACACCTATCCTTATATCTCTGCAGCTTACTCATTGTTAGGTATTTACGGTACCTTGTAGAAACGCCACGCCAATTCGTGGCATAAATAAGTAATAGTAATATTAGTGAGCATCACCATTCCAGATAGAATTTTTCACAATGACATAGTCAACGTGACGAAGATCAGCTACCTTTCGACCTCCAGCATAAGAAATCGAACTTTGCAAATCCTGTTCCATCTCAGTCAAGGTATCTTGCAAATGTCCTTTGGCAGGAAGAAGAATTTTCTTACCTTCGACGTTCTTGTAGGCACCTTTTTGATATTCTGAAGCTGAGCCATAGTATTCTTTGAATTGTTTACCATCAACTTCAACTGTTTTACCAGGACTTTCGATATGCCCTGCAAACAGTGAACCAATCATCACCATACTTGCACCAAAGCGGATTGATTTGGCGATATCACCATGTGTACGAATACCACCATCGGCAATAATCGGCTTACGCGCAGCTTTCGCACACCAGCGAAGGGCTGCTAACTGCCAACCACCAGTACCAAAACCAGTTTTGACCTTAGTAATACAAACCTTACCTGGACCGATTCCGACCTTAGTAGCATCTGCACCAGCATTTTCAAGTTCACGCACGGCTTCTGGAGTTCCAACGTTTCCAGCAATGACAAAGGTATCTGGCAATTCTTTCTTGATGTGCTGAATCATTGAAATAACGCTATCAGCATGACCATGAGCGATATCAATAGTGATGTACTCTGGTGCATCATCCTTTAATTGACTAACAAAGTCATACTCGTAGTCTTTAACACCTACTGAGATTGAAGCAATCAAGCCCTGATCGTGCATACGTTTGACAAAAGGAATGCGTCCCGCTTCATCAAAACGGTGCATGATGTAAAAATAGCCACCCTTGGCAAGCTGTTCAGCAACATCTTCATCCAAGATAGTCTGCATATTAGAAGGAACAACTGGCAACTTAAAGGTATGTTTCCCCAAGGTCACATGTGTGTCAGCTTCTGCTCGACTTTGAAGGACACACTTATTTGGGATTAGCTGAATATCTTCATAGTCAAAGATTGGAAATTCGTTTAACATATTTCTCTCATTTCTCTTCTTTAGACTTTCCTAAAGTTAGGAATAGTCTCGTCTTTTCCAGACAATTACTCTAACAAGTTTACAGTAATGTCCGTTTTTTGTCAATTATTATGACTGAAAACAAATAATGTTCGTGTTTCGTATTTTCAATCAAGGAGATAACTAGACAGTTACCCTGAATTTGTCTTACCTTTTAAATTTCTACCTAGATTTTCGATAAAAACTTTTTCAAAGGACTCCATCTTCCTGACAAAATCTTGATAGCTTTCAGCTTGTCCAGGGACTTGGATAGACCACTTCTTCAACAGGGCTCCATAGCCTGCTAGCTTACCTATCTCATTATCAACTACCTTTTCCTTGCTCGGAAAAACAAGCCCAGCCTGCTCAGCTTTTAAAATATAAGAATAAGAAATCAGCTGGAACAAGTCTTCACGATTGATCCCTTTTTCAGTGAACTCTAGTTTTTTATATTTAGTATCTAGTACGATTTTATGGTTTTGATGATAGAAATCTGGAAATACTTTTCGTTCACGGTCAGAAAATACTGAAATACCGTCCGCCCTATTCTTATTTCGTGGATGGATGAAATCTTTTGGCAACAAGGTATAAACATACTCTTCCCAAATCCAGGCAACATCAAAAAGAATACCATGGATTTTTTGCTCTTGGTCTCCTAAACCATGCTTTTCTCTATTTAGGATCATCAGGCAAAGCTCTTGCAACTTTCTGTACTCTCGAAAATAGGCATGACGAAGAGGTTTGGTTTTATTTATTCTGATAATCTTAGCTCGATTAGCTAGTTTATAAGTGGATGTTACTCGCACGATTTCTGCCACATTCTCACGACTTGTTAATAAATTATCAAGAACTCCTCCCCCTATGCTTCTCTGATTCTTCATATATTCAATTGTATGACGGATCAGCTGCATAAGAGGATTATCGTAGGTAAACTCTCTAGCGAGAGAGAAATTACACTAAAAAGCATAAATTTCTAAAAATAAACATATATATAAATATGTCCATTTTGTCAAGAAAACGATTGCATTAGATTTTTATTTCTGATAGAATATTTTTATCCCGAGAAAGCGCATTCAAGAGATGATAAAATGAAATAATAAACTAGGAGCTTTATATGATTCAAAATAATCTTGAAAAAGGTTTTCGTTATTCTATCCGAAAACGTAGCATTGGTGTCTGTGGTGTTGTTATTGCAACTTTTTTATTAAGTACAGCTTCGATTATTCAAAATAATACTGTAAAAGCTACTGAACCCCCAATTTCAAGTAGTTCTAATCCAAAAACAGAACCTACAGTAAACGAACAAGAAAATACTCCAAACCTCAATTCAAAACCTGAAGAAAAAGACGCCACTACTGTAACTGAAGCACCAAAAGCAGATGTTATGGAAAACCTCATGAGATCTACTAATCAGGCAGATAAGGACTTGAATAAATATCTTTTCGGATTAAACTACAATAAAATTGATATTTTAACTCGTAGAGGTGAAGCAATCGAAAATTATTCAAATACATCTTCAAAACAACAAGGAAATGAGTTTGTTGTAATTGAAAAAGTGAAAAAGAGTATTTCTAATAATTCAGCTGATGTTTCAATTAACGGTAATAGCGACATCTTCCTAGGCGCTTTGTTCCGAGCAGATCAAGGGTTATTAGAAAATAAACCTCAACTTGTTAGTATTGATAGAAAACAGGGTAGAATCAGCGTGGACCTTCCAGGAATGGCTGGAGCAGATAGCTATACTGATGCAAACACAACAGTCAGTGGTATGCAGGAAGGAATTAACACTCTGGTAAATAGATGGAATGCAAATTATGCATCAAGCAATCCTGCACCTGCTCGTATGCAATACGATTCTACTTCAGCATATAGTATGAATCAACTAAAAGCAAAATTTGGTAGCAACTTTGAAAAAATTGGGGTTGATTTAAAAATTGACTTTGAAGCTGCACAAAAAGGTGAAAAACAAATTGAAGTTGTCGACTTTAAACAAATTTACTTTACCGCTAACTTTGATGCACCAAAAAATCCTGGAGATGTCTTTGGTGATAATGTAACAGTCAACGATTTACAAGATCGCGGCTTGGATGAACAAACACCTCCTGTTTATGTTTCTAGTATGTCTTATGGCCGTCAAATGTATGTTAAATTTGAAACAACAAGTACAAGTACAGAACTTAAAGCAGCTATAAATGCTGTCATTAAAGGTGTGCCTATTAACCCTGAATCTGAATGGGCTCGTGTTTTGAAAAATACTTCTGTAACAGCTGTTATTGTTGGCGGTAACGCTGATGGCGCTGCTCGAGTAGTTACTGGAACACCTGAAGATCTCAAAAAATTAATTCAAGAAGGAGCTAATTTTAGTACACAAAATCCTGCAGTCCCTATTTCTTATAAAACTGCCTTTTTAAGAGATAATCAAGTTGCAACAATCCAAAACAGTACTGATTATATTGAAACTAAAATTACCTCTTACAAGAATGGCTATCTCAATTTGCAACATAAGGGTGGGTATGTCGCTCGTTACTACGTTTACTGGGACGAAGTCACATATGACGAAAATGGAATTGAAAGCATCCGCTCTCGTGAATGGGAAGATAATGGAAAAAATAGAACTGCTGGTTTCCAAACTGAACTACAATTTAGAGGAAATGTTCGCAATCTTCGTGTAAAAATTCAAGAAAAAACTGGTCTTGCTTGGGAACCTTGGAGAACAGTTTATAATCGTACAGAATTGCCTTTAGTTCAAAAACGCACTATTATCAATACAGGAACAACCCTAAAACCAAAATATAGTGAACAAGTCGAAAACAACTAATAAAATGGTTAAACTACAGAGTATCATTATTCATCAAGTATCATTTTTGATCCACTTTGAATTTGAAGAAAAGCAATATGATAACTCTATTCGATAACTTATACAATAAAAGGAAAACATCTTTTTATGAGATGCTTTCCTTTTTGTTTTTTGAGGTTCTTAATCCAATAAATTCAACTTATCGCAATTTAATACTCATTTAAAATCAAAAAGAGGAGAAATGTTACTGTCTAAACAAACATATTAAAGTTATTGTTAGAAACTCATTACTTGCTTGCCCTGAATATAGTATGGTTCATTGATTTGCTGGTAAATTTACAAGTTTATACTTGTATTATGATGTTTCTTAAGTCGCCTATCAACAAAAAATGAACTTTGATTTTAATTGTGTATGAATACTTTTAAAAAATCTGTTTTTATCAATAATGACTAAACCTCACTCCTTCTACATCCTAATAATACTCACCCTGACGGTAGTCCCATGAGTTAAAGGTGTCTGACAGATGCATCATGATTTTATCGATGTCAAGGCCTTTACGGATAACCACTGGAGCTGGTGAAGTTGAACGTGCTCCACCTTGTTCTGGAATGAGTTTGCCGTCTTTATCGACCATAGAGACCATCACACCTTGCTCGTAGCGTGTTTCAATCGTTTTGTCAGGTTGGATTGATGCCACGTAGTCGTCTGCCTCGATAACAAGGTCCACTGCTTCTTCGATACGTTCTCCGATTCCTTCAACCTTACCACGATTTCCTTTTCCAGAAGGATTTGCAGATGAAGCGTAGACCATTTTTCCTTCTTCCCAGAGTTTAGCAGCCAATTGTTCACCAGCTTTACCAAACTTGATAACGAAACAGCTCGTTCCACGAACGTCAGTCATGAGTTCTTCGCGACCATCACCATATGCTTTCAATTTTTCAAAGGCTTCTGGTTTCCATGGAAGGATACAACCAAGAAGAATATCTTCGTCCCAATGTTTTTGGTAGAAAGCTTCAATTTCTGGATTTAGTTGTGCTAAAGCGCGAAGCTCATCCATACTACCACAGAGGACTACTCCTGGTTTGTTACGATTACGTTCTTTGGCTTCAAACTTACGCTCAAGTCCTGCCTTATCACTAGTCATAATGATGTAACCAACCTTAGTAGGACAAACGATACATCCGCCCTCACCTTTTAAAATTTCGTAGCCTTCTTGTGAAAGTGTTCCGTTCCATTGAATGTGTTTTGTCATAGTTCTATTTCCTTTTCTATTTTTTTTCTTCTAATCCTGCCAGTAGGCTGGTCGTTGTTTTTCATAGGCAGCAATCAAATCTTCGTACTGCATGGTAATACCGATATCATCCAAACCATTTAAGAGTTTGTGTTTCCATTCACTATCTATTTCAAAAGTGAATTCTCCAATTGGTGAGATGATTTTTTGTTGTTCCAAGTCAACCGTCACTTGGTCAGTTGGTTGGAGCTGGGCGAGTTTTTCTCTAACTTCCCTAGGTTGAACGATTGGTAACATGCCATTATTGAGTTCATTATTGTAATGAATATCCCCGAAAGATCCTGCAATCACGACCTTAAAACCATAGTCAGCCAATGCCCAAGCTGCGTGTTCTCTCGAAGAACCTGCGCCAAAGTTATCCCCTGTGATGAGAATACTCGCCTTGCGGTATTCTGGTCGGTTAAAGACAAAGTCTGGATCCTCAGTGTACTTATCGTCCAGATAACGCCAAGCATACATGAGATATTTACCAAAACCTTTCTTGTCAATCAATTTCAGAAACTGCTTGGGTAGGATTTGGTCGGTATCAATATTATCATTCATAAGAGGAACGGTCGTTCCCGTATAAACTGTAAATTTCTCCATATCCTCTCCTTACTGGGCTTCTGGCATTTGCCGTACATCTACGAAACGTCCTGCGATTGCTGCCGCAGCTGCCATGGCTGGACTACAGAGATGAGTCTTAGCACCAAATCCTTGTCGATCTTCAAAGTTACGATTGCTAGTTGAGGCACAATGAACACCATCTGGTACTTTATCAGGATTCATTCCTAGACACATAGAACACCCTGGATCTCTCCATTCGAAGCCGGCATCTAGGAATACCTTGTCCAAACCTAACTTCTCAGCAGCTCGCTTGACTGGTCGAGAACCAGGTACCACAATAGCTGTTAAGTTAGGAGCAATCTTCTTCCCTTCGACAAATCGAGCAGCCAGTTGCAAGTCACTGAGCCGAGCATTGGTACATGAACCTATAAAGATATAGCCTAATTCAATATCTGCTGGCTTTTGACCAGGCTCCAAATCCATATAATTGTAGGCTCGTTCATCATTCATATCCTTAATTTCTGGGAAACTACTGTCAAAATCAACCCCCATAGCAGGATTAGTTCCCCAAGTCACCATAGGAGCCAATTCAGAGACATCCATTCGGATAACCTTGTCATAAACGGCATCGTCGTCGCTAACAAGCCTTTTCCAATCAGCTACTGCTGCATCAAAATCTTTAGGTACACACTCTCGTCCCTTTAAATAGTCAAAAGTGGTCTGATCTGGATTCATGATTCCCATCTTAGAGCCAAATTCAATGGACATATTGCAGATGGTCATTCGCTCTTCCATACTCAGTGCATCAATCGCTTGTCCCCGATATTCCACCACATAGCCAACACCACAGGCAACGCCGTACTTGGCAATCAAGGCGAGAATAAAGTCCTTGGAATAAACTCCCTTTTGTGGAACTCCTGTAAATTCTACCAGCATTTTCTTGGGTTTGACCTGCCAGAGTGTCTGGGTAGCAAAGACATGCTCGACCTCACTGGTCCCAATTCCAAAAGCGATTGCTCCGAAAGCTCCGTGGGTTGCTGTATGGCTGTCTCCACAGACGATGAATTTTCCTGGTTGGGTTCGTCCTGTTTCTGGACCAACCATGTGTACGATCCCTTGTTTTTCAGAACCGTGAGCCGCATGTTCGATTCCAAATTCTTCAACATTTTCAGCTAGCTTATCAATTTGAGCCTTGGAAATCACATCTCGAATATCGTAGATATTAACTGTCGGTACATTGTGGTCAAAAGTGCCAAATGTTAAATCCGGTCTTCTCAATCTACGCCCTGCATCTCGTAATCCTTGAAAAGCTTGAGGACTGGTCACTTCATGGATGTAGTGCTGATCCACATACATGAGTTGAGGTTGTCCCTCTTCTCCTGTGATCACATGGAGGTCCCATAATTTATCAAAAATTGATTTTCCTGCCATTCATTACCTCCATACAAAATACAAAGCTACTAGTGTAGTTACTATTCCTAGGAACCAAACTGTTTTAAAATACCATTTTCTAGTCTTGTGATGAAAAGTGAGTCCTGCCAACCAGGCCCCAAAACCACCACAAAAGAATGCAAATGATAATAAATATTTTTCAGGTATTCGCCAAGCATCTCTTCTTGCCTTAAATTTGTCAATGCCATATATCAAGAAAATGATGAGATTCCAAATCAGGAGGGCAAAAGTAATTCCTTCGTTTAGTTTCATAGTCTTGCAATGATGGCTTCTGTCATTTCCTTAGTCGAAGCCTGTCCTCCTATATCTCTTGTTAAAATGCCAGCCGCTAAACTAGCTTCAACAGCACGTTCGATACGCTGCGCATCCTCATAACGTCCAAAGCTGTCTCTCAGCATCATGGCAACTGACAAAATCATGGAAATAGGATTTGCAATTCCTTGTCCAGCAATATCAGGTGCCGAACCATGAATGGGTTCATAGAGACTCGGACCATCTTCAGAGTGGCTGGCTGATGGCATAACCCCGAGTGTACCTGATAGAACACTTGATTCATCAGATAAGATATCTCCGAAAAGATTCTCTGTCACGATAACATCGAACTTAGCTGGATTTGTGATCATGAGCATGGCAGCCGAGTCGACTAGCTGATGTTCCAAAGTTACATCCGGAAAATCTTTTGCGACTTCATCAGCAACTCTCCGCCATAGTTTTGATGTTGCCAAAACATTTTGCTTATCAATACTGGTAAGGATTTTTCTCCGACTTCTTGCAATTTCAAAAGCCTTGCGAATAATTCGTTCTACTTCCTCATAGCTGTATTCATTGATATCACGCGCTTTTTTTTCTTCAAGGATATGATCACCAAAGTAAATTCCTCCTGTCAACTCACGTACTACTACAAAGTCAACACCAGTTATTCGTTCTGGCTTCAGAGGTGATAAGTGCTTGAGACTCTCAAAGATTTTAACCGGACGAATATTGGCATAGAGATTGAGTTCCTTTCGAAGGGCCAGAAGCCCTTGTTCGGGTCGAACTGGAGCATCATCATACTGAGGACTACCGATTGCAGCGAGTAGAATAGCATCCGCTTCTCTAGCAGCCTTGAGCGTTTCGTCTGGCAAGGGATTTCCTGCAGCATCAATCCCCGCCCCTCCAAAAGGTCGTCTGTCTATCTCGTAGTCAAAGCCTGTTTTTTCAGCTAGAGCCTCCAGAACTTCTAAACCAGCTTCCATGATTTCTGGGCCGATACCATCACCTGCTAGGGCCACTATTTTCTTTGTCATAGCTTTCTCCTTTACACGCTAGGCATGTCACGATAGGAAACTGTTGTTCCCATCTCACCAGCATTCTCTTTTTGAACAAAGGTATTAGCATTGATATAAGCGATAGCCGAAGCCTTCAACACATCGAAATCAAGTCCAGCTGCGTTAAAGATAGTCTCTGTATCTCTGTTTTCAACAGTTACCAATACACGTGCCTGAGCATCAATCCCATCAGTTACCGCATCAATCGTATAGGATACCAAGCGAACAGATTGATTAAAGAATTTATCAATAGCATTGAAAATAGCTTCAACAGAACCCTGACCTGTTGCATTAAATTCAACTTTCTCACCATCAAAATTAGCTAATCTAACTGTCGCTTCAATATCATTTTCAGAATGGGTTTGAAGTTGCAAGTCATCAAAGTGGAAGCCTTCTGGATTTTCAACCATGGTACCAGCTACCAGAGCTCGAATATCAGCATCTGTGATTTCTTGCTTTTTATCTGCCAAGGCCTTGAACTTAGCAAAGAGTGGCTTGATATCTTCATCTGTAAAGTCTAGGGCTAGCTCTCTCAGTTTTTCAACAAAGGCATGGCGACCAGACAATTTACCAAGCGGAAGACTATTGCTCTTGGCACCAACCAATTCAGGTGTAATGATTTCATAAGTGAGAGGATTTTTAAGAACACCGTCTTGGTGAATACCTGATTCGTGAGAGAAGGCATTTCCTCCAACAACCGCCTTGTTTTTTGGAACTGGAATTCCTGAGAAGCGAGAGACCATTTCGGACGTATTAATTGTTTCATTTAGGACGATACTTGTCTCTGCTTGGTAATAATCTTGGCGAATATTGAGGGCCACCGCTATTTCTTCTAAAGCAGCATTCCCAGCTCGTTCTCCAATACCATTAATGGTTCCTTCAACACGCCCCGCACCATTCTTAACAGCAGAAAGGCTATTGGCAACTGCCATTCCAAGGTCATCGTGACAGTGAGGTGAATAGATAATCTGACGATCAGTCTTAACATTGTCAATCAGATACTTGAAGATATTCCCATATTCCTCTGGTGTGGTAAAACCAACCGTGTCAGGAATATTGATATAAGTCGCACCTGCGTCTACCGCTGTTTGAACGACTTGTAAGAGGAAATCCAGCTCAGTTCTAGTCGCATCTTCAGGAGAGAATTCTACCACTTCAAATTTACTACGTGCATAGGAAACATGCTCTTTAATAGCTTCCAATATTTCCTCTTTGCTTTTATTCAACTTAAATTCACGATGAATAGGACTAGTAGCGATAAAAACATGGATTTGTGGATACTTAGCATCCTTAAGTGCTTCATAACAAGCGTCAATATCTGATTTAACAGAGCGAGCTAAACCAGTCACCGCTGTTTTCTTCAAGACTTTTGCGATTTCCTGAACTGCAGTAAATGAGTCTGGACTAGCTGCTGGAAAACCAGCTTCAATTGCCGAAATTCCCCATTTTTCCAGTTGTCTTGCAATGGCAATCTTTTCCTTGATCGAAAAATTAACACCTGGTGTCTGCTCACCATCTCGAAGGCTAGTATCTAGAAATTCAACTGTTCTCATAAGATTTCCCCTTTTCTAAATTCGGTTTTAAAAAAACATCTCGCTCGGAGTTCCAAGCGAGATGTTGATTTACTCCCGCTTGGTAAGCCAAACAGGACTAATGCTTTTGCACTAGTCCGAGTACCTCAACAACAAAGCAAATTGATTAAACTTAGCTGTTTTCATGTTTGACTTTCTCCTTCGTTTGATATCTTGTTTAGTATTTTAGCATAGGAAAAAACACATGTCAAGAAAAAATCCAATATTTTCTGAAAATTTCTTCAGTAAAGAATATTTTGCTAATTGAAAGTATTTGAAAAATCAAGTAAATCTAATTACTTTTTCAAGGTCAAGTTCCAACTTTTTTCGATCAATTCTAGCAGCTCTTCATCTGCTAAACTGTCATCAAGTGGCACACTTATCCAGTAGCGCTTATTCATATGAAAGGCTGGATAAATCCCTTTTTTTACCAACAAATCAGATACTTGATCATGTTTGAGATTGACTGCTTCCACTAGTCCTTCTCTGCCCTTTTCAAGCTTATCCCAAGAGATTCTCATCAAAACAGCATACCACTTTTGATTGCCCTCATGGCGCAGAATTGCAGTATCAGGGGATTTCTCCCATAGATATTCCAATTGATTTCCATACTTTTCTTGAACAACTGCCATAATTCTCTTGGTCTGTGGGCAGATAAAATCCCGCACCTCAAAACAAGACTTTCGGATTTCATAAAGAACTTCTAAACAAGCCTCTCGAACAGTTCCAACAAAACTACCTCTCATACTGGCCATATGAACTTGAGGATAAAGATCGCCAGTTTCTTGGTCATAAACTTGAAAACTTAAGTCTCCATCCTCAACTGTAACTATCATGAGAAAATCTCCGTGCAAGATAGTCGAACTATGGTTCCATACGCCTTGATTTTCTTCAAATCCATACTCTTTAGCCTTTTTACTATTAAACTGATAAGCTTTAAAAATTTCAAACATAAGCGAAAACTGCTACCAAAAGCTAGCAGTTCCTTTCTATTTTTTAAAAAACGACCTTAGTTCCATGTAATTGTGTCACGCCCAGTTGGTCAATAAAGGTTTGACGGTTGTCCATGTCAATCCCTCCACCAGGCAAAATTTCAATTTTTCCTGCAGCGTGTTCTAGGATTCTGTGATAGTGCGCAAAACGTTTCTCTAGAGAATCGCCAGATACACCAGCACGAGTCAGAATGCGTGTCACTCCAGCTTGGCTGAGCCAGTCAATGGCTTCCAACTGATCTTGATCTCTCAATTCATCAAATGCCATATGGAAAACAATTTCCATACCTTTAGATGCAGCAATCAATTTTTCAAGATTGGCCTTGTCCAACTTCTTATCAGCAGTCAATGCACCAAAGACAACGCCTTGGCTTCCTGCTTGAGCAGTTAGAGCGATGTCCTCAAGCATGATGGCAATTTCTAGATCATTGTAAACAAAGTCACCACCACGTGGACGAATCATAGTCATAATGGTCGTATCGTAGTCGGCCGCCAGTTCCACAGCTGCCTTGATCACTCCGTAGCTTGGAGTTGTTCCACCAACTGCTAGATTGTCACAAAGCTCGATGCGACGAGCTCCTGCCTGCATAGCTTTTTCAAGCAAGGTTACATTTTCAGCACAAAATTCGTAAATCATTTGATTCTCCTTGAAGATTACTTTAAATTTATTATATCATATTATTTCGAATATGTTTTTGTTTTTATCAAGGAAAATCGTTACTTATTAAAGCTATTCTTTATCAGGAATCACCTTAAAAAGATAGTAGGTAATAAAGATGGTTAAACATCCCAAACCGATTTTGACTGGTAAAAGAGGCGCAAAATAAATGGAAATTCCCATCAGGATATAAATCGATACAATAATTTTTTTCTTACGTTCACGCGCAATAGACTTGGTCTCACGAAAGTCCGCCACGTAAGTCTGATAAAGTTTGGTATGATAAAGCCAATCTTCAAAACGCTTGGAACTTCTCGAAAAACAAGCAATAGACAACAAAAGAAAAGGAGTCGTTGGCAACAAGGGCAAGACAACTCCAACAATAGCCAGAGCTAATGACAGAAATCCAATAATCAGATAGATAATACGCATAACTTCTCCTAGTTAATACTCTTCGAAAATCTCTTCAAACCACGTCAGAGTCGCCTTTCCGTATATATGTTACTGACTTCGTCAGTTCTATCCACAACCTCAAAACAGTGTTTTGAGCAGCCTGCGGCTAGCTTCCTAGTTTGCTCTTTGATTTTCAGAGTATAAAATAATCTTCTTCTAGTTTCGCATACAATGATGAATTTTGTCAAGCACTAATCAAAAGAGCCTGAAATTTACTTTCAGGACTCATTTTATTTGATTTTTTCTTCTTCGTAATCACCATTGCTACAAACGATCTGCTTACCGCCACCACGGACTTTTTTCTCCATGAGGAAGTTGCCACATTTTGGACAATCTCGGCCAACAGGCTTGTCCCAAGAAGTGAATTCACACTCTGGATAGCGATTGCAACCATAGAAGATACGATTACGCTTGGTTTTTCGTTCAATAATTTGACCTTGATGACAGCTTGGACACTCAACACCAATCTCTTTCACGATAGCCTGTGTATGACGGCAATCTGGGAAATTGCTACAAGCATAGAACTTACCAAAACGACCAAGTTTAATGACCATCGGACTGCCACACTCTTCACAATCAAATCCTGCTGGCTCATCCTTGATTTGGATTTTTTCCATTTCCTCTTCGGCTTTGGCAACCTCTTTAGAGAAGGGTTTGTAAAATTCATCAATGACTCGTTGCCACTGCTCTTTTCCAACTTCGACATCATCCAGTTTACCTTCCATTTCAGCTGTAAAGGTTACATTGACGATATCTGGGAAGTATTCAACAATCAGTTTATTGACAATTTCTCCCAATTCTGTCGGCTCAAAACGCTTGGCTGCCAAACGCACATAATAGCGCTTTTGAATGGTTTCAATAGTGGGTGCATAAGTTGATGGACGCCCAACACCATTTTCTTCCAAAGTTTTAATCAGTGTCGCTTCCGAATAACGTGCTGGTGGTTGAGTGAAGTGTTGCTCAGGCTTACTATTGACCTGCTTGACGACATCACCAACTGCCATATCCGGCAACATCTTATTCTTATCTGAATCATTGTAAATAGCCAAGTAACCATCAAATTTAACCTGACTACCATTCGCTGCAAACTGAACTCCATTTTGAGAGAGCTTCACGGACATAGTATCAAAGATGGCACCCGTCATCTGACTCGCTACAAAGCGATTCCAGATAAGGGTATAAAGCTTAAGTTGGTCTTTATCCAAATACTTAGCAATTTTTTCTGGCGTGTTAAAGACACTTGATGGGCGGATAGCCTCATGGGCATCCTGAGCACCAGTCGCATTTTTGACCTTGCTACCATGCTTAGAATACTTACTGCCAAAACGTTCATTAATGTAGTTTGCAGCTTCATTTTGAGCAACTGGACTGATACGAGTCGAGTCTGTACGCATATAGGTGATCAAACCTTGGACGCCCGTACCAATATTAATCCCTTCATAGAGTTGCTGGGCAACCATCATGGTCTTTCGAGTACGGAAATTGATTTTATTAGCTGCATCCATCTGCATAGTTGAGGTAGTATAAGGGAGTGGAGCGTTACGCTTGCGTTCTTTTTTATCTACCTGATCAACTGTAAAGTCTTTACTGGATAGATGAGACAAGACTTCTTTGACCTCTTCATTGCTCGTCAATTTCATCTTCTTGCCATTCATTCCATAGAAGGATGCTTGGAATTGCTTAGTCCCTTTTTTAAAGACTCCATCAATAGTCCAATATTCTTCTGGTTGAAAAGCATTGATCTCATTTTCGCGGTCAATGATTAACTTGAGCGCAACAGACTGAACACGGCCAGCTGATAAGCCCTTTTTCACCTTTTTCCATAAAATCGGTGAAATAGAATAACCTACCAAGCGGTCCAAGACACGACGGGCTTGTTGTGCATCCACCAAATCCATGTCAATCTTACGAGGTTCTTTAAAGGCATTTTTTACCGCATCCTTGGTAATCTCGTTGAAAACAACACGGTTAGCATCATTTTCATCTAAATTCAGAATATGAGCTAAATGCCAAGAAATTGCTTCTCCTTCGCGGTCCGGGTCACTTGCGAGAAAGATTTTACTGGATTTTTTAGCTTCTTTTTTCAAGTCATTGATCAGAGGACCTTTCCCACGAATATTGATATATTGGGGTTCATAATTATTTTCTACATCGACTGACATACTGGATTTTTTCAAATCACGAATATGACCAACACTGGCTAAAACCTTATAATTTCTACCCAGGTATTTCTCAATCGTTTTAGCCTTTGCAGGCGACTCCACGATTACTAGATTTTTTTTAACTGTTGATTTTTTTTTCTTTGTTGCCGTAGCCACAGTATCACACCTTTTCAAAGTAATAAACTTTATAAAGTGTAAACCATTTTTAAAAACCTGTCAAGACTTAACTCTTATATATAGAAGAAAAGTTTAACCGATAAAGTCTTACTAGTTCTTAAAATTCAAATTCTGCTAGCACATCCTGACCACTTGAAACAAGTTTTGCACCTTCTTGAACCAAGTGATGACAACCATCTGAACGACCATCTAAAATGCTACCTGGAATAGCAAAAACATCTCTTCCTTCTTCCATAGCTCGCTCACAGGTAATCAAACTACCAGATCTCATCTTTGCTTCAGCAACGATAACACCCATACATAGGCCAGCAATAATCCGATTTCGTGCTGGAAAGTGATATTTCAAGGGTTCTTCACCAGGTCCATATTCACTCAGTAGCAAATGATATTCACCGATGTAGTCCTGCAGTCGTTTATTAGATCGAGGATAAAAGACATCCAAGCCAGTCCCTATAACTGCAATAGTTTTTCCACCACCTTGAAGAATAGACATATGCGCTGCAGTATCAATCCCTCTAGCAAGCCCACTCACAATCACCAGCTCATTCTCCAGTTCTTCAATAACCTTACGGACTGATTTTGTCCCTGTTTGACTACAAGAGCGACTGCCTACAACTGCAATCTTAGGCAACTTTAAGAGATTTAAATCGCCCTTATAAAATAATAATACTGGAGCATCATAGATTTCACTGAGAGCAAAGGGATAGACATCGTCTAGGATGGAAAATGAGGGAAATTTTTCAAAGTCACTTCTTAATCTCTCCATACTTTCAAAGGTGAGTTTATGGTAACGTTCCATAAAAACCACTGGATTTCTACACTCAGATGCTTCTGCTATCGTTTCTAAGCTTAATTCCTGATCATAAATTTCTCCATATTGAAGAACCTTTAGCACTTGTTGATTACTTAGACCTGCTTGTTTCAACTTATAAATCTCAAAATTATCAATCTTAATTTTCATGATAGACTCCTTATTTTTCTCTCTATCTATTTATTCGTAAAAAAAGAAAAAACTTCCCAACAAATTGACTTGTTTAGAAAGTTTCTATTATTAATAATGAAAATTTTAGTAATCAGGACGAAGAACTCCGGTGACAGTTGCCTTGGTTGCTTCGTAATCCCCATCAATAACAACCTTGATAATGCGTTTAGCATCCTCTTCAGGCGCAGGAACCAAAGGTAGACGAGTTGGCCCCGCTTCGAATCCCATATAGTTGAGTACTGCCTTAACAGGTGCCGGACTTGGGTAAGAGAATAGAGCATTAACTTTAGGAATAAATTTACGTTGAATAGCTGCCGCTTTCTTCATATCACTTTCTTCGATTGCAGTGAACATTTCATGCATCTCATCCCCATTTGTGTGGGAAGCAACAGATATAACTCCGTCTGCACCAAGATTCATAGCATGGAAGGCATCTCCATCCTCACCAGTGTATACCAAGAATTCTTCTGGCTTATGCTCAATCAAGTAAGCCATATTGGCAAGACTGGTACATTCCTTAACACCAATGATATTTGGATGTTCCGCCAAACGAAGTAAGGTATCTGGAGTCATTTCTACAACTACACGACCTGGAATGTTATAGATTATAATAGGCAAATCAGATGCGTCTGCAATAGCTTTAAAGTGTTGATACATACCTTCTTGAGATGGTTTATTGTAGTAAGGAACAATCGCAAGACCAGCCGCAAAACCACCAAATTCCGCTACCTCTTTGACGAACTCAATAGAGTCTCGTGTATCATTGGTACCAACACCAGCGATTAAAGGAACACGGCCATTGACAACCTTTTGAACAGCCGCAAACAACTGCAACTCCTCATCGTGAGTCAGAGTCGGACTCTCAGCAGTTGTTCCTGCTAGGAGAATTCCGTCTGTATGATGTGCTAATAAATGTTCAATCAACTTTGGAATGGCATCGAAATTGATTGACCCATCTTCATGAAAAGGAGTAATAAAGGCCGTGATAATTTTACAATCTTTTAAATCTTGATAAGACATACAAAACACCTCTCTATTTTAAAGAAGGAGTTCAAATGAACTCCTACACATTATTTCAATTCAAATTTTAATTCAGCTGTTGGGCGTACTAGACCACGTTCGTGAAGTGTTTCTGCGATTTGAACTGAGTTCCAAGCTGCACCTTTAAGAAGATTATCAGATACTACCCACATATGAATACCTTTTTCTGCATCCAAGTCTTTACGGATACGTCCAACGAATGTATCACGTGAACCAACAGCATTTACTGCTTGAGGATAGATTTGGTGAGCAACATCATCTTCAAGAACTGCACCTGGGAAGGCAGCAATAGCTGCTTTCACTTCTTCGATTGGTGCTACTTCTTTTGTTTCAATATAGACTGACTCAGAGTGAGCTGACAAAACTGGAATACGTACACATGTTGCTGATACGGCAATGCTATCGTCTTCCATGATTTTCTTGGTTTCATTGGTCATCTTCATTTCTTCGTAAGTGTAGTCATTATCAGTGAAAACATCAATTTGTGGAAGAGCATTGAAGGCAATTGGATAGTGTTTCTTATCGCCACCTGAAGGCAAGATTTCCGCATGTACATCACGTGGATTAACACCGTCATTCAAGACTTCACGAAGCTCACGTTGGGTTTCAAGAATTGCTCCCATACCAGCACCTGAAACTGCTTGATAAGTTGATACGATAATACGGTCCAAGCCCCATTTCTGACGAACTGGTTCAAGAGCTACCATCATTTGAATAGTTGAACAGTTAGGACATGAGATGATTCCGTTGTGAGCATCAAGGGCGTGAGCATTCACTTCAGGAACAACCAATGGTACATCTGGATTTTGACGGAAGTAAGAAGTGTTATCTACGACGACTGCGCCTGCCTTAACAGCATAAGGTGCGTATTTTGCAGAAGTTGATCCACCAGCTGAGAAAAGAGCAATATCAACCCCTTCAAAAGCGTCTTCTGTTGTTTCTTCGATGGTCACATCTTGACCTTTGAATTGCAAGACCTTTCCTGCAGAACGTGCAGACGCAAGGTAACGAATCTTATCGATCGGAAGAGTTGATTCTTCCAACATTTTGATCATTTGAGCACCAACGGCACCTGTAGCGCCAACAACAGCAACTGTGTATCCCATAACAAACCTCTTTCGGAATTTTCTAAAAATTTCTATAATAGAAACATTATACTACTTTTTACCAAAATTGAAAAGTCTTTTTCCTATCTATTTTCTGAAATTGACAAGAAAAGGCGGTGGGACAGAAATCGATAGACAAAGTCTCGATTTCGTAGTCCCAGCCCCGCGAGGATGATTAGGAGCTTTTTGGAGTCTAAAAGACGAACAAAAAGTTCAATCAGCTACCGCGTCAAAGTTTGATTGCTAATAAAAAATGAGGTCGGGCTCTTTTGTCCCAACCTCTTCTACTATTCATAAAATTGTTTATAGGGTTTATTAAAGGCTTCTAAGATATCTGATGGAGTTTCTGCATAAGATTTTATCTCTGTCAAATTTCCTTTAACGATGATTCTCTCAACTGCATTAGCATCTTCACAGGTTACTAAGGTAATCTCTTTAATCCCATCACGTTCGTCAATTACATCTACTCGATCAGGAGTTACAATTTTAACTTCTTCAATCTCGTATGTATAGACTTTCTCTTTATCAGTGAGATAAATTTTCATCCCTTTCTCAGCGCGAGCAAGAGGAGAGAATAATTTCTTATCTGCATTTTCACCTGCAAAGATACGGTGACTTGCTAGAGAATAATTTCCTTCTCCCATTACCTGATTGGCTTTCATTGTCCCAGCACCATAAAAGAGGTTAACATTATCGAGTCCCTTAAATATTGGCAGATTCATTTCAAGCTCTGGAATGGCAATACCTCCAATAACCGGAAGTTGCTGAGAATTCCACTGAGCTGATAGGACTGCCTCCGAGGAAAGTGATTTTACAGAGTCAAAATCGAAATTCCCTTCTGTTTCTTTATTCTCCTCAATCTCTTCCTTAGTTACTTGACTGACCTGATACTTATTAGTGTTCCAAATCATGAACATATCACGAATATTGGCATTGAAGATTAAAGCGATAGATAACAAGATTAGGAATCCTGCCAGTATGTTAATCAGAAGATTCTTACGTTTATTTTTTTTACTTTGATTCTTTTTTTGAGACATTATGCTTCACTTTCTGTTTCCTGTTCTGCCCCAACTTCTTCTTTTTCTGCTGCTGCAACACTTGTAAAAGTCACAATCTTAGCATCTTGATCTAGACGCATCACTTTTACTCCCATAGTTGAACGCCCCGTTTGTGAAATATTGGCTACATTTGTTCGAATCATGACACCTGTGTCAGTGATAATCATCAAGTCTTCGTCACCGTTTACTGTTAAGAGGCCAGCCAGAGGACCATTTTTTTCAGTAACATTGGCTGTTTTCATTCCCTTACCGGCACGACCTTTTGTTGGGTATTCAGTCGCAACTGTGCGCTTACCGTATCCTTTTTCAGTTATGATAAGGACTTCATCTTGGTCAGTGATCACTCTCGCTCCTACTACTGCATCACCTTCACGAAGGTTTACCCCTTTAACACCAGTGGCGATACGACTCATACTACGAACTGAAGACTGATTGAAACGAACTGCATAACCTAATTTGGTTCCGATGATGATATCCGTGTCTTTTTCAGTTAGTAAGACATTAATCAACTCATCCTCATCTTTCAGATTCAAGGCTTTGAGACCATTTTGACGAATGTTTGCGAATTCTTTAACGCTGGTTCTCTTAACAATACCAGCACGAGTTGTAAAGAAGAGGTAAGCATCATCACTACGTTCTGATTCAACATTGATAATGGTTTGAATGCTTTCACCATCGTCTAGTTTCAAAAGATTGACGACTGGCAAGCCCTTAGCAGTGCGACCATACTCTGGAATTTCATACCCCTTAAGACGATACACACGCCCTTTATTAGTAAAGAATAGCAAATGATCGTGAGTGCTGGTTGAAACCAATTCACGCACAAAGTCATCGTCCTTAACTCCAGTTCCTTGGACCCCACGTCCACCACGTTTTTGAGCTGTAAATTCGTCTTGGTCCAAACGTTTGATATAACCTTTATTTGATAGAGTGATGAGAACATCAGACTCTTCAATCAAGTCTTCATCTTCAAGCGTCAAGACTTCACCAACCATCAACTCAGTACGACGTGGATCGCCAAACTTACGTTTGACCTCATCCAATTCTTCCTTGATGATTTGCGCTACGCGTTCTGGTTTTGCAAGAATGTCTGCCAAGTCAGCAATCAAAGCAATAAGCTCATCATATTCCGACTGAATCTTGTCACGTTCCAAACCTGTCAAACGACGTAGACGCATATCGAGAATTGCTTGACTTTGACGTTCAGATAACTTGAACTTGCTCATCAATTCAGCTTGGGCTTCTGCATCCGTTTCACTGGCACGAATGATACGAATAACTTCATCAATATGGTCTAGGGCAATTAACAAACCTTCTAAGATATGTGCACGCGCTTCAGCTTTCTCTTTGTCAAATTGAGTACGACGAGTCACCACTTCTTTTTGGTGCTCAATATAAGCATCCAAGATTTGACGAAGAGAGAGAATCTTTGGTACACCATTCTGGATAGCCAGCATGTTAAATCCAAAGCTAGTTTGCATTTGAGTCATCTTGAACAAGTTGTTCAAGATAACATTGGCAGAGGCATCACGCTTCACTTCGATAACAAAGCGAACACCCTCACGGTTAGATTCGTCACGAACAGCTGTGATTCCTTCGATACGTTTTTCTTGAACTAAACGCACAATATGTTCATGGACTTTGGTCTTATTAACCATGTATGGAAATTCTGTTACAACGATACGTTCGCGACCAGTTTTTGTTTCCTCGATTTCTGTACGGGAACGAAGAACAATGGAGCCTTTTCCTGTTTCATAGGCCTTATGAATCCCTGATCTCCCCATAACAAGGGCACCGGTTGGGAAGTCAGGCCCAGGGAGTACTTCCATCAAGTCCTTAGTCGTAACTTCTGGATTATCCATAACCAACTTAACCGCATCAATGGTTTCACCCAAGTTATGTGGCGGAATATTGGTCGCCATACCAACGGCAATACCTGTAGCACCATTGACCAAAAGATTTGGGAAACGAGCTGGTAGAACAACAGGTTCACGTTCATTGGCATCATAGTTATCTACAAAATCAACGGTGTTTTTATTGATATCACGAAGCATCTCAAGTGCAATCTTGCTCATGCGCGCTTCAGTATAACGCTGAGCTGCGGCACCATCACCATCCATGGAACCAAAATTCCCATGCCCATCTACAAGCATGTAACGGTAACTCCACCATTGAGCCATACGAACCATAGCTTCGTAGATAGATGAGTCACCGTGCGGATGGTATTTACCCATGACATCCCCTGTAATACGAGCAGATTTCTTATGAGGTTTATCTGGTGTCACACCCAATTCGTTCATACCGTATAGAATACGACGATGAACTGGTTTCAAACCATCTCGAACATCAGGAAGGGCCCGCGATACGATAACACTCATGGCGTAGTCGATAAAGCTGGTCTTCATCTCCTTTGTCAGATTGACATTCACTAAATTTTTATCTTGCATTAACAAATGCCTCATTTCACTATTAGTAACTAGATATATTATACCATAGTTTAGCTTATATTTCAGTCTATGGACACACATAAAACGCTTACATTGATAACTGGATGTTATATCCGTGACAAAGCTATTTAAAAGTGATAGAATGGAATCAGACAGGGTATTACCCTAAAAAAAACAAAGGAGATGTTTAGACTAATGACAGCAACTAAACAACACAAAAAAGTTATCCTCGTTGGTGATGGTGCCGTAGGTTCATCTTACGCTTTCGCTCTTGTTAACCAAGGAATTGCCCAAGAACTTGGTATCATTGAAATTCCTCAATTACACGAAAAAGCTGTTGGTGACGCTCTTGACCTTAGCCACGCCCTTGCTTTCACTTCACCTAAAAAAATCTATGCTGCTGAATACGCTGACTGTGCGGACGCTGACCTTGTAGTTATCACTGCTGGTGCTCCTCAAAAACCAGGTGAAACTCGTCTTGATCTTGTTGGTAAAAACCTTGCAATCAACAAATCAATCGTAACACAAGTTGTTGAATCAGGATTTAACGGTATCTTCCTTGTAGCTGCTAACCCAGTTGACGTTTTGACATACTCTACATGGAAATTCTCAGGATTCCCTAAAGAACGCGTTATCGGTTCAGGTACTTCTCTTGACTCAGCTCGTTTCCGTCAAGCCCTTGCTGAAAAATTGGATGTAGACGCTCGTTCAGTTCACGCTTACATCATGGGTGAACACGGTGACTCAGAATTTGCCGTTTGGTCACACGCTAACATCGCAGGTGTTAACCTTGAAGAATTCCTTAAAGACACTCAAAACGTTCAAGAAACTGAATTGATCGAATTGTTCGAAGGTGTTCGTGACGCTGCTTACACAATCATCAACAAGAAAGGTGCTACATACTACGGTATCGCAGTTGCCCTTGCTCGTATCACTAAAGCAATCCTTGACGATGAAAATGCAGTACTTCCACTTTCTGTATTCCAAGAAGGTCAATACGGAATCAAAGATGTCTTCATCGGTCAACCAGCTGTTGTTGGAGCACATGGTATTGTGCGTCCAGTAAACATCCCATTGAACGATGCTGAAACTCAAAAAATGCAAGCTTCAGCAAAAGAATTGCAAGCTATTATTGATGAAGCTTGGAAAAACCCTGAATTCCAAGCTGCTTCAAAAAACTAATTTAAGTTAGAAAAAATGTCTAGACGATTTGTCTAGACATTTTTATATTTCATTACTTTATTTCATTTGAGCAAAAGCTGCTTCTGCATCTGCGTTACTAATTGCACCTAATTGCATCTTAGCAATTTTACCTTGTGAATCAATTAGATACTCTGTAGGGATACTTCGAATTTGATAGGCTTGAAAAACAGCTCCTTTTGTATCATATAAAACAGGGATGTCTTTATAACCTTGTTCCTCAAACCACTTTGGAAATTGGTCTACCGTTTTTTCACCTTGAAGCCCTGGCGCAATGACAGATAAAATTTCGAAACCACGATCTTCCTTAGCAGCAAGTTCCATCAATTCTGGCATACTCTTCTTACATGGTCCGCACCAAGATGCCCAAAATTTAAGATAAACTTTTTTACCTTTAAAATCAGATAATTTCACTTCTTTTCCATCCATCGATTGGAGGGTGAAATCAGGTGCTTCTGCTCCAATAGCTACTTGCTTCACATACGCTTGTTGTGTCTGACTTGATTGATTTTGTGGACTTGATTTTTTCTCTTCCTTGCCACAAGCAATCAGAAGAAAGAGAGACAAGAAACTAAGTCCAAAATAGATAATTTTTTTCATAGATTACTCCTTTTATCCTAATATTCCAGATAAGACATTTAACTGTCCCAACATTAATAAAATTCCCATGAGAACGATCAATAAACCACCAATTTTCTTCAATAAAAGTATGTGGAATTTGATTCTACTAAAATAAGGCATGACAAGACCTGATGCCAAGGCCAGAACTAAAAATGGAAGTGCCATTCCGAGAGTGTAAATGAGGGTTAATAAGGCCCCCTGAAGAGCTCCATTTCCTCCTGAGGCAGCCAGTGCTAAAACAGAACTTAAAACTGGGCCTATACATGGAGTCCAGCCAAAGCTGAAGCTGATACCCAGTAAAAAAGCCGAGAGATATTTACTAGACTGTTTTTGCTTAAATGTTACTGTTTTTTGTACCTCTAATTTTTGTAGATGAAGAATTTCCATCTGATGCAATCCCAGTATGATAATCATGATTCCCATGACATAACGGAACCAGACAGCATAAAGTAAATTCCCAAGGAATCCTGCTCCAAATCCAAGAATAAAGAAAATGAGAGAGATACCCGCAATGAAACAGAGGGTACGAATCAATCCTGACCAGTCAACATCTTTACCCAAAAAACGAAATGTCTTTGACTTCTCTTGATCATCTAGCAGAACACCTGCGTAGACTGGTAACAAGGGAAAGATACAGGGAGAAAAGAATGACAAGACCCCAGCAATAAAGACAGAAATAAAAAATAAAATACTTTCCAATTAAAAACCTTCTTTCATATAGTCATCTTTTATTTTACTATAAAAGAAAACGTTTGTAAGATATCTGCTACGCAAATTTATTTTCAACTTGAAAGAATCAAAAAAAGGAGCTCAGCTCCTTTTTTGATTAATAAGTTCCCTCTTCACCTTGACTTGTCAAGATTACAGGTCCATCTTTAGTAATAACAAACTGATGCTCGTACTGACATGATAGTCCACCATCGATTGTTTTATGTGCCCAGCCTGTTTTCATATCTGTATCGATTTCCCAATCACCTGTATTGATCATAGGTTCAATGGTTAAGACCATGCCTTCACGAAGGCGGAGACCACGACCTGCGATACCATAGTTAGGCACCATTGGTTCTTCATGCATAGTTGGACCAACACCGTGTCCTACAAGATCACGAACAACTCCGTACCCACGACTTTCAGCATATTCCTGAATAGCAGCTCCAATATCTCCAATACGATTTCCTACAACAGCCTGCTCAATTCCCTTATACATAGCTTCTTTGGTAACATCCATCAAGTTTTTAACTTCTTCTGACGGTTTTCCAACAGCGTAAGCCCAACAAGAATCTGCCAATCCGCCCGTAAAGTTTTGAGTGTATTTTTTCATCTGCTCAACGTTGTTAAAATTAAGTTTAGAAACATTGAGGTCAGACTTAGCGATTGGCCCACCAAGAACCATATCAACTTTCAGCAAATCGCCTTCCTTCAAAATATAGTGGCGTGGAAAAGCATGGGCTACTTCGTCATTAAGCGAACAACAAGTTGCGTATGGATAATCCATCATTGCCCCATCAACACCAATTTGAAGAGGGAGGAAATTTTCTTCTTTACAACGACGACGCACATATTCTTCTACTTCCCACATATCTACACCTGGTTTGATGATGTCTCGCAAACCGATGTGAATACTGGCAAGAAAATCGCCAGCCTTATCCATTGCTTCGATTTCTCTAGCTGATTTTAATGTAATCATGTTTTCTCCTAGTTTTAATTAATTTTTACAGTAACATTTGCTTTTGATACGATTTGATGATTGATATAAATGTCATAGTCAATAATGGCTGACCTTCTCGTATGATGAATAATTCTAGCCTGAATTCGCAAGATATCATCGATCTGAACAGCCTGTAAAAAGTAAATCAACATCTGTTCAATGATGAGGTTACGTCCGCTATTCACGACCAGATCCTGCGTCATATGGGTCAAAATTTCTGAAAGAACTCCATTTGCAAGGACTCCATTTTTTTCCAACATAAATGGTTCAACCGTAATGACAACTTCATCATGGTGGTAAGATAACTTCTGACCAACCTGTTCTGAAAATGTTGGCAAAGCTGAAACTTGAGAGCGGCTCATCTTTTCCATGACATCCCGTCTAGTAATAACACCAAGTAAAGTTTGATTACTTCTCACAACAGGTACCATTTCAAAGTCTTCAGCAATCATTCTCTGGCTAACGTTAGCGATATTCGTCGATAAACCAGTCATGTAGACTGTCCTTGTCATGACCTTATCTATCGTTGTACCAGGTGATTTATCCCCAGCATCACGCATAGTAACTACACCAACAACGACCTGATGCTGATTGATGACAGGAAAACGGCTCGTTCTATTCTTACGAACCAAGTCTAGATAATCTTTGACAGTATCCGTTTCCTGTAGAAATCCATATTCATGACTGGTACGATAGATTTTTTCAACCGTTAAAATATCTGTCTTAATCTGAACATTAGACAAAGCTCTGTTGATCATAGTTGCAATTGTAAATGTATCATGTTTACTGCGCAATACTGGAATATTTTTTTTATTAGCATGGTTCAAAACATCTTCATGAACTTCAAATCCACCTGTTACCAAGACAGCATTTTCATTTTCTAGTGCTAATAACTGAATACGTGTTCGATCTCCTACGATAAGTAAGCCGCCATCATGAAGATATGAAAGAATATTCTTTTCAGTCATCGCTCCAATGGAGAATTTACTAAATTCTCTATCCAATCCAGCTTGACCAGCTAAAACTTCCGAGCCTGTAACTTCTGCAATTTCTGCGAACGTTAATTTCTCAATAGCTACTTTTTTTGACTTTACACGTACTGTTCCACTTCGAGGACGTGTTTCAACAAGTCCCCTATTTTCAGCTTCTTTGATAGCCCGATATGCCGTACCATCACTTACTCCCAGCCGATTTGAAATACTACGAACACTGACACGCTTCCCAACTGGTAATTCTTCCAAGTAGGCTAATATTTCTTGGTGTTTACTCATTTAGATTTCCTTTTGTATAACGGAATTCTAGATAATCCCGCATCTTTCGGGTATAACGATCGCTACCTTTAAAACGACGATAAAGAACAAAATCTGATTTCTCTGCTACTTTCTGACTAGCAACATTTTCTAGATGTGTCACAATCGAAAGTTGCTTCAAGGCAAACTCGTTCATAGATAAATCTCGTAATTTGGTAACTGCTTCAGTCATATAACCCTGAGACCAATAGTCTTTCTTTAAAAAATAGCCAATTTCAGCTTCTTTCTTAATTTCATCAAGTTTTTCAAACTTGATAGCTCCAATCATTCTTTGCTCTTTTTTATCACAAATAGCCCAGATCCCCAAAGGTGATTTCATAAAATAATTGGCAAGAGCATACTGACTTTCTTCAATACTTGCTTGTGCAGGAAAGATAAATTGAAGATTTTCAGGATCTGATGCAAGTTGATGAAAATCATCTACATCTGTAAAAAAGAAGGGACGGAAATATAAACGTTCCGTCTCATAGAAAGAAAATTTTGCTAATTTAGTCCAGATATTCATTGCAATCCTCAAAGTGCTAATCTTCGATTAGCTCAATATCTGCTCCAAGATTACGCAATTTTTCGATAATATTCGAGTAGCCTCGAAGGATGAATTCTACATTGGTAATCTCTGTTTTTCCTTCAGCCATCAAGCCAGCAATAACCAAGGCAGCTCCAGCACGTAGGTCTGTCGCCTTAACTTTTGCACCCTGCAAAGGATTTCCACCCTTATAAAGTATGTGGTCGTTTGTTGTTGAAATATCTGCATTCATTTTGGCTAATTCAAAAACATGGTTGACACGTTTTTCATAGATTGTATCAATCAATGTGCCACGACCTTCTGCTTTTAAAAGCAAAGGAGTAATAGGCTGTTGAAGATCTGTTGCGAAACCTGGATAAGGAGCTGTCTTGATATTAACAGCCTTTAGATTTGTTTGCTCTTCGACGAAAATACTGTCTTCAGAAACAGTCATGTGAACACCCATTTCTTCAAGTTTAGCAATAAATCCTTCTAAATGCTCATAAAGTACATTATTAATTCGAATCCCATGACCTACTGCAGCAGCCAATGAAATATATGTACCTGCTTCGATACGGTCAGGGATGACTTGGTGACGTGTTCCATGAAGGCTATCTACACCATCAATAGTAATCATATCCGTACCTGTGCCACGAATATGAGCTCCCATATTGTTTAATAATGTAGCCACATCAATAATTTCAGGTTCGCGAGCAGCATTTTCAATAACTGTTCGACCTTTAGCTTTTACTGCTGCTAGCATCGTATTGATTGTTGCACCAACACTAACAGTATCCATATAGACATGTGCACCATGTAGACTTGATCCTTGGGTTGAGAGATTCATATTATCTCCCTCGTAGGTTGTCTTAGCTCCCATAGCTTCAAATGCTTTTAAATGCAAATCAATCGGACGCGGTCCTAGGTCACACCCTCCAGGCAAACCTACAGTTGCTTCACCAAAACGACCTAAAAGACTACCATAGAAATAATAAGACGCACGCAAGCTATTAATTTTACCATAAGGTATTGGTTTATTTTGAACACCACGAGGATCAATCTCAAGAACATCGTCATAACGCTTGACACTAGCTCCCATGATTTCCATAATCTCAATAAGACTAGCTACATCAGAGATGTCTGGAACACAATCCAAAATCACAACATCATCTGATAAAATAATGGCAGGAATTAAGGCAACGACACTATTTTTAGCGCCACTAATCGTAATCTCACCTTTCAATGGTCTCCCGCCGTTAATGACAATTTTTTTCATTTTATGCTCTTTCACTATTTATTAAGAAGGTCTCACCCTATATTATACCATATTTCTTACTAATAGCCAATCCTATAAAATAATTAACAAACGTCTCACACTTAATTCCACCATAAAAATCCGTTTTAGACTAATTTCCACTTTGGTCAGGAAAGTGGAAGTTACTTTGAGAAATTACCCTCAAGATTTTGACAATCTCAATATCATCACAGTTCTGGAAGGTAGAACACAATCTATCATCCGAAATCATTTTCTTAAATATGAGAGTTCTGTCCGAAGTCGCGTCAAAATCATTACTATGGATATGTTTAGCCCTTATTATGACTTGACTAGACAACTTCGCTTTCGAATTTCTAGGCTCAGGCTGAAACAGTCTACGAGACTGTTTCACTCCCAAACGCTAAAATCGTTCTGGATCGCTTTCACATTGTACAACATCTAAGCCGTGCTATGAGTCGTGTGCGTGTACAAATTATGAATCAATCAGGATAGTCGTAAACTGAGTGATAAACATTTTTATCGCCCTACTTTTCGTATGCATTTAACCAATAAGGAAATCCTAAACAAGCTTTTGAGCTATTCCGAAGACTTGAAACACCACTATCATCTCTATCAACTCTTGCTTTTCCACTTTCAGAATAAGGAGCCGAAGAAATTCTTTGGACTCATTGAGGACAATCTAAAGCTGGTTCATCCTCTTTTTCAGACTGTCTTGAAAACATTTCTAAAGGACAAAGAGAAAATTGTCAACGCTCTTCAACTACCCTATTCTAACGCCAAACTGGAAGCCACTAATAATCTAATCAAACTTATTAAACGCAATGCCTTTGGTTTTCAGAACTTTGAAAACTTCAAAAAACGCATTTTTATCGCTCTGAACATCAAAAAAGAAAGGACGAAATTTGTCCTTTCTCGAGATTAGCTTTTCTTCAACCCACTACAGTTGACAAAAAATACCAGATGAGGTGTTTTTTAGCGTGCCCTTTTATGGATCAATAAGTGGTAAAAATAAGACAGTAACCTCAGAATAGCTACTGTCTTATCTCTTTTTTTACTTAAGGCCCTTGATATACTTGACAAATGGTAGAAAAGAGCCACTTTTCAGAGGGAGCAAAAAACTTGTCCCTTTTATATTTTAAACAATGGATTTAAGAAACCATCTGTGTTTTGTAATAATTTCTTATAAACTTTCCACTTGAGGCCTTCGGTATGCTTGAAACCACCTTCTTTCAAGTCTTTCTCAACAGCAGTGTTAAATAAGTTTTGAAGTTGAGCGTAAGTTGAAATCTTAGAACCGTCTACTTCAATCTCAACAAAGCCTTTCTGTGCTTTCGCATACACTTCATGATACCAATGTTTCTTCCACTCTTCGAGGTTTTGGAATTGATTATTAGAAACTTTCTTGATAATGAAATCATCACCTAAAAGCCCTTTATTTTCTCTGTTGGCATCACCTTTTAACTTGTTAGAAACATAAGGGATAAAGCCATTCTCATAACCATAGTAACCCCACATACGGAAAGTATTGTGTTTAAAGGAAATAGAACCTACGGTGCTTCGACTCGTATTCCCGCCAAAGATACCTGCCATCATATTGACCGTTTGATAAGCACTATCAAAACCTTCCGTACGGAAGCGACCGTTATTTGGCATACCATGAAGAGTTACAAAGTTATTATCTACCAACTTGTCAATGCTATCAATTGGTAATTTCTTCTCTTCTTCCGTCAAATCACGTAATTTGTCCCACTGGTGTGGTTCTCCAATTAAACGATTTCTATCCGCATTTGTACGCCACTCTTTATCCATCTTCTTGAACCACTTAGAGTTATCAGATAACTTCTGCTTAATAACGGCAGTAGCTTCTAAGTAATCTAACATCATCATAGACTCATTGTAGTTTTTCATATAACTATCAATCTTGTCTCGACTGTCTAACTTAGCTGGATCATAATTGTAGTACTGCTCACCATCATTTTTACGCTCATAAGCCATGTTGATACCCAGAGCTTTATACTCACTATTCGGAGTAGATTTATCAGGGGTTTGTAACATACCTTGAGCAAAGGCTTCTAAGTCAGTACCTTCACGATGCCAATCTCCACCATAGTAAGCCATACGGTCGTTTATGTGAGTTGTTTCATGTGTAAAGGCTGAAATACCAAACTGACTAATCATGTCAGTTACCATGAAGTAAACCTGATCATCTTTCCATGGACGTTCATAAATTTTTGCCATCGCTCCCATCGCTCCGTTAACTTGATGCCAACGATCAGTTGGGCCAAATAGCTCACGAATAGGAGTTGCAACCTTGCCATCTGAACCATAACCACGGCGACTAGCATTCTTAATACCGCTATAATTTTGATTATCCCAAACAGGCGTTGGTACGGAGTTTTGACTCTTCAAGAGCTGATTACGAACTTTTGGTAAAGCTAAACGAGACCAAAAGTCTAAATATCTTTGTTGAGCTTTCGCTACTTTGTTTATCTCCTCTTTGAAAGCATTTCGTTCTTCTTCCGTATTCTTCCCATATTTTTCAAAAGAACTGAATGCCAACGTGTTGTAAGTAGAAATGACAAAAATATGTGCTTTCTTCAAGTTGAGTAACGGTAAAATCATGCGACTATGCACGTCATTGTTCAAACCGTCATAGATACGATGGCGCTTGTCTTTGAAATCCTCTGTAGTCGTCTCAGGCTCAGAAACATAAACGTTCTTTGCAGCATGAATAAACCAGTCATTTAAGTCGGTGTACTTAGTGAATAAACGCATGTTATAGCCTAACAAGCCATTTAATTCACCTTTTCCAATAGTACCACCAATAACTTCACGATAAGCTTCTAAACTTCTATCTCCTTTTAAATTCTTTTCTGCTGAACCTATACGAATCAAGAAATCTAAAATACTTGGTGTTTTACCATAAAAGTCTGGTTTAAACATCATCAAATGCTTAAAGTTCAAGCCATCATAGTCGATACCATAATAACGATTTAGATAAGTCAAGGCTAATATAATCTTAGCTTTATTATCTTCAACTTTCTTGAGAAGCGCCTTCTCAGCCACTTCATCACTGTTCAGTTGATGGTCTTCATTTTCTAACAAGGACTTCACTAACTTATCTAACGTCTCTCTAACCTCAGCGAAGCTTTCTTCTAGGTATAGAGATGAAGGGTTATTTGTAATAGCTTTAACCTCAGCAGAGTCTAAAGCAACAGAACTCAACTTCTCTTTAACTTTCGTAATCAAGGAATCTCTGTTCTTATAAACCATATTAGGAGTGTAAACTACACCTAAACCATCTACATTATATTCTTTGACTTGTTTTACCTTAGAGTCCGAAACCGCAGATACCCCAAATTCTTCTTTGGTTCCATCGGCATAGTGAATCATGATTTTATCCACACTTGATAAATCAGTGACAAATTGCCCTGCTTTCATACCTGTTACAGACAGAACAGTTTTCTTAACAAGATTGGAATCATCTGTTAACTTATTCCCTTGGTTTATAATCCACTCTTTGTTATAAAATGGTTGCAGTTTTTCCAAGTTTCGATAAGCTAGGTTTCTTGTTTCTTGGTAGTCCTGAATCGCTTTATATTCAGAATCTCTATCAACAATACGATTTAACTTGTTTACAACTGGATCTTGAATAGCGAAGGTATTCGCAGTAATCCCCATATTAGCGATTTTGGCGTCTGCTTCGGCTTGAGAGATACCAGTAATACGATTTGAATGCTTGTAGGAAGATAAACCACTTGCAACACCATTTACATAATTTACACGTTTGATATTATCTAATCCAAAATATTGGTCATTATCATTCAAGGCTGATGAACCATAGACAATTTCACCATTATTTACTTTAAGCATTGTTACGACGTCTTCAATAACCCCCCAGTTAAAGTTGTTATGAATTACAGCTCCACTTTCGCCATGCTGAATCAAATTCATAGTACCTTTTATTACAGCATTTCGGAGAAATCCTTTTTTACCTACTGTCATCGAGTCAATACCATGATCTAGTTTACCAATTAAACCACCATATTTAGATTTATTGGCACTAATCTTAGCATCAACGTAAGCTTTATCAACGTTACTTATCCAACTTTCGCTGACAAGTCCACCAGACCACCAGCCTTTATCTCCAAGACTGTTAATCTTGCCAATAAAAGCTACATTGCGCATATTAGCTTCATCTAACTTATTAACAGCACCGGTTACATCGTTATTTCCTGTTACTGAACCTACTACTTTGATATTCTCAAGTGTAGACTTCTTAAACATATTACCAATAGGTGCAACTTTATCAGCCCAAGGCATATTGATATTTACATTACCTAAGTTAAAGTTTTTGAGTGTAGCACCTTCAGCCTCATTAAACAAAGGTCTTTCTAAGTTATGAATCGTGTACTGATGATTCTCTACACTTGATAAAGTACCTCTAAACTTAGCCATAACATAAGCTTTACCTGCTGGCTTAACGTTAACTGCATTCAAATCTGCACCAAGTTTAAACTCACCGGTAGGATTTGCTTGCATGTCTTTTGCTAAATCATGGAAGTTGTAATAAACCTTATCCTCGGTAGCCCTCGGTTTTTCAAGATAATAAGTGTAAGTATCTCTTAACTTACCGTCTTTATCACGTTGAACTAAGTCAGGTGCTTTTGCCGTTATCTTGTAAAGCTGCTTACCTTCCTCAATGACCTCTTCAATCTTATCAATTGCTAAACGAGTCACTTTGTTTTCTCTGGAGGTTACTTTTAAGTAATAGTTGTTAAAATCACTTGGAAGAGAAGTTAAATAACTACTATCGCTTTCGATACCGCTCTTATCTACTTGTATTAGACTTGTGTTTGCAATATCTTTCAACTCAACTTTCTTTAAATCTAAGCGTAAAGGTTTATCTTCCAAAGTCGATACTTCTGCACCCTTACCTACATCATAAGTCATAGTGGTTGAAATCGTATAATCTTTGTAATAGTCTAAGTTCTCTAATACTTGAGATAAGTTATCGGTTTTTAAATCAAGCGTTTTTACAATTTTTCCACCTTCTTTGATAGTCGCTACAATGCGTGTAATTGTAGCATTGTCTTGATTTTCTAGATTGTAGTTAATTGTAGCAGACTTAGCTAAAACATCCTTAGATACAGTGGTCAGAGTCAAAACAGGAGCCGTTTTTTCTTTGAGCTTTTCTTTGGTACCTTTTACAAGAATTTCAGGCTTCATTTCTTTCAAAATAGTTACTGTTTCAACTGGGTCACTGATTTTTTTGCCATGTAACTCTTCATAGCTAGTAACAATTTGACGTTCGCCATCCTCACCAACTTGTTTAATAGAATCATCACCTATAAATTTGCTAGAATCAGATTCTTCTGTGATAGTTTTAGGAATAGTCTCTGTACGAATATCAGTATGTAAAGCAGGAAGCTCTTCTCTCTCTGGAGCAACGTCAGGAACTGTAGCTAGTGGATCGGTATACTCTGAGATTTCAATAACCGGCGGATCAATTAAGTTTCCTGTTTCATCTACTCCTGTTGTACCTACAGATTCCGTGTATTCTGACTTCTCGGACTTGGGTGCTTCGTCTGGAACTGTGCCTACCGGTTCAGTGTATGCTGGTTTTTCATGAACTTCTGGCTCACCTTTTTCAGTCACAACAGCTTCGGGTAATGCCGGTTGAACTTCTGGTTTTCCTTTATCAGTCACAACAGCTTCGGGTAATGTTGGTTGAACTTCCGGTTCGCCTTTGTCAGT
>NZ_KV794999.1:0-263 GCF_001808865.1 Streptococcus sp. HMSC061D10
GATCCAATGGTAGCTACAGCAGCAACACCAGCTAAACCAAGCAAACCAGTTGTAGATACAGACCTTACAGGTAAAGCAGGAACTAAAGATCCAGTTGTAGTAACTGCAGACCCAGGCACTAAGGTAGAATTGTTCGACAAAGATGGTAACAAGATTGGTGAAGCAACAGCAGGAACAGATGGTAAAGCTACAATCACCCCAACCGTTGATATTCCAGCAGGTAATGTAACTGCTACAGCTACAAAAGATGGTCAAACATCAGA
>NZ_KV795000.1:0-2708 GCF_001808865.1 Streptococcus sp. HMSC061D10
CGGATCAGTAGTTGTAACCTTTGAAGATGGATCGGTAGCAGTCATTCCAGCTGAAAAAACAGTTACAGCTGCTAACCAAGATTCACCTGCTCAAGCACCGGCTAAGAAAGCAGGAGCGAAAGAATTACCAAACACTGGTACTAAACAATCTAACGCTTCACTTGGACTAGCACTTCTTGCAGCAGTGACAGGAGGACTCCTCATCGCTAAAAAACGCGAGGAAGAAGAGTAAGAAAATATTCAGTAAAGTAAATTTGAGAATATGAATTCTGTAATTTTGCTAGAAAATTCTTAGGAAGATCTTCTTGTAGATAAGTTTAAAGACAAAGCCCATAGAACAAATGTTTCTATGGGCTTTTCTTCATAAAGAAACATATCAGAGATAGGAATAATTTCAAATATTATCTATATTTTATAGAGTTAATCAGAGTTATTTGTCGTTGATAATCGCACCTTTATAAAGTAAGTGGATTAGATAAAAATTTCTGTTATTAAACAAGCGAGTGAATATATAGTTTGGCCATACTCTAGCTATGTTTAGATTTGAGGAAATCTTTTATATAAGGGACGTTCAGGTTAGAGCGAGTATTTTTTTGAGATCCTTTGCTCATGGTGCTTGTTCGTTGTTAAGTACATACGGAAAATATCAAGAAGAGGATATGTCTCTTAATTTCAAGTATTGTAGACTAATTTTAAAATTGGACAAAAGTTATAAATGTGTAAAGTAATGTATCTATTTTGATATAAATTGATGAGATAAACTTGTACTGTTTAACAATTGTTGTAAGGATTTTTTGAGTTGAAAATCCTATTATAATAAGGATTGCTTAAGGGTTAGAAAATGCTATTTTTGAACATTAGTAGTAAAATTTTACTACTATTGTTTTCTATACAATTTTTTGACTTTCTGATAGACATACTTTATAATAAAGATGTATGTAGCAGATAAAATGCTAAGAAGTACAAAAAAAGGAGATATAAATATGTATTTTAATCGTAAAAATGCAGAGCAAAAGAATTGGCGTATGATCAAAAAAGGAAAACATTTCCTTTTCGGTTGTTCGCTTGTTTTTGCGGTTGGGGCTGCTTTAGTAGCACCATCAGTCAAAGCAGATACGGTAGAAGCTAAGCCAGATACTAGCTCTACAACAGAGGGGGTTAAGCCAGTTGTATCTGAAGAAAACCCAACTTATGCAGCGCCAGCTGTAGAAGTAGCTCCAGCAACTGCTGAAGAAAAAGCTGAAAAACCAGTTGAACCTACTCAAAATTCTAAAGAAGAACCAGTAGTTGCGACTGAAAAAGCTAAGGAAGCAGACAGCATCCAAGCTCCAGAAGTGACTGTGGTATACGATCCATCAGCACTTACTGATGAAGAAAAAGCAAAAGTTGTAGCAGCTGTGAAGGCAGCAAATCCTACAGCGACTGATGTTCAAGTCCAAGCAGACGGATCAGTAGTTGTGACTTTTGCAGATGGCTCAAGTGCAAACTTGACAGCAGCACAAACGATCAAGGATGGTTCTTTAGTAGCTAAACCACGTACTAATCGTGCAGCGAGAGCTACAGCAACACGAGCATCAGAAGGTGCTGAAAACCTTGACTATAGCAATAAAGAAGATGTCGAAGGCTATGTTAAAATTAGCTACGAAGTAGACAAGGCTAATAATGTTATCCATTGGACAGTTCTTGATAACCCAGGCCGTAAAGGAAATTCAGCCAGTGGTTATGTCTACTTTACAATTCCGAAAGGTTCAGTAGGTGAACCAACAAACTGGAAAGTTGTCCAAACAGATAAAAACGGAAAAGTAGTTAATAGTCGTGATTACTGGAAAGATAATGATGGATCTTACTTGATGGGTCAGAAAGGTCGCATGAATACCTATACTGGCGCTGAAATGACGAAACGCTTGACTCAACTTTATAAAGATACAAAAAATCCAGCAATTAAGGGCAATGAAGCTGCAGTTGCAGCTCAAACCGCAGAACGTTCACAAGCTTTGTATACGATGACTGCTGATAATAATGCGATTCGTAATGTTATGTGGACTATTACCTATGACACACCAATCTTGGATAACTCTAAGCCACTTGACTATGTTGCAGGTATGCAAGGAACAGGGCTTGTTGGTGGAAGAACAAACATCATGACTGGTTTCACAGATAACTACATCGATAATGCAAGTTCAAAATTCCAAGCAGTTGCAGTTAAAGAAAAGTACACTGCCAAAGTTGGTGGAAGTTTTGCTGCAGATCCAGCTACTTATGTAACTAACAAGGCTGGCACTCCAGAATTCCCAAATAACTACCGTGGTGCAACAAGCTTCAAATGGAAAGACGGTCAAGCACCAACTGCTACAGAAGCAGGTACTTACACTAAAACAGTAGTGGTTACTTACCCAGCTCACTACAAACAAGCTCCACAAGAAGTTACGATTACATTTGAAGTTGAAGGGGAAACACCAAAACCAGTTACCCCAGCCAAACCAGTTGTGAACACAGATCTTACAGGTAAAGCAGGTACTAAGACATCAGTTGAAGTTACAGCTGATCCAGGAACTACAGTTGAGTTGTTCGATAAAGACAACAACAAGATTGGTGAAGCAACAGCTGATAACAATGGTAAAGCAACAATCACACCAACAGTTGATATCCCAGCAGGCGCTGTAACAGCGAAAGCAACTAAAGATGGTCAAACATCAGTAGCAAGTGAT
>NZ_KV795001.1:0-221 GCF_001808865.1 Streptococcus sp. HMSC061D10
CTTCCAGATGGTTCTAAAGCAACAGCGAAAGCCGATCAAGATGGAAACTTCAGTGTACCAGTAAGTGCCTTGAAAGAAGGCGATAAAGTATCTGTAACAGCAACCGACGATGCAGGTAACAAGTCAACACCGACATCAGCTACAGTGCCAGATACAACAGCACCAGCAGCACCAAGTGTAAGCCCAGTTACAGCAGGCGCTACAGCAGTTACAGGTACAGC
>NZ_KV795002.1:0-274 GCF_001808865.1 Streptococcus sp. HMSC061D10
TGAGGGACGAAAAGGAGCAAGAAGAAAAACGGAAATTGTTCAAGGACTGGTAACAGAGTTTTCGTTAGATATCCTTCTAAAGATTATTAAGCTTGCCCGTTCAACCTATTATTACCACTTAAAACAGCTGGATCAAAGCGATAAAGATTATGATATTAAAGCTGAAATTCAGTCAATTTATACTGAGCATAAAGGAAATTACGGCTATCGTCGCATGACTCTAGAATTACGAAATCGTGGCTTCGTAGTGAACCATAAGAAGGTGCAGCGTCTT
>NZ_KV795003.1:0-221 GCF_001808865.1 Streptococcus sp. HMSC061D10
AGAGCTTGCTCGGATAACTCGACTAGTTTCTTCTTAGCTTCCTTATCATCACCTAGTTCTTTAGTCTTATTTTGAATAGCCTCTGCCAAGCTTGCCATAGCCTTATCGTAGTCAATCTTAGACTCTTCTGGCTGAGCTGGCTGCTCTGGTTTTGGTTCCTCTTTTGGAGTCGCTTGAAGTTGGTTGATAGAAGTTAGAGCTGCTTGCAAGGCTTTGTCTAC
>NZ_KV795004.1:0-1259 GCF_001808865.1 Streptococcus sp. HMSC061D10
GTTTCGCTGGGGCTTCTGTATCTGGTGTTGTTGGTTTTTTAGTTACAAATTCTGTCAATGGTTTTGTATCTTTAGAACCATCTGTATAGGTTACTACAAGATTTCCTTGATCATCCTTTGTGACTGATTGAATCTTACCATTTTTATCAACTGGAGAATCTTTTGAGATGTTTGCATCATCATTTTTCTTATTGTACTCAAGTTGAAGTTTTTCTTTGATTTTATCTAAGTCATCGTTTGTTACATTGGTTGGATCTGCTACCTCAACTTTATCAGCTGGAGCTGGAGTTGCAATATCGTACTTATCTGTTTGAGATTTAACGATGAATTGAACATATCCTGGTGTCTGAGTTGCATTCGGATTTTTATCTAATGCATTAAAATCTGTATTTGATGGTGCATTATCATTGTCGTTAGCAACAACAAAACTTGTCCATCTGTTTGGAGCTTTAAGTGTTGTAACACCAGTCATCTTAATAGTAGCTGTAGCACCTGATACAGTACCATCACCATGCGTAACAGCCGAATTCTCTATTTTTCCAGTTGTAAAACCGTATCTTGCTGTATTATCCTCTCCAATACCACCAGGACCACGTACATACATATCTTTAACAGCAGTATCATCTGCCGCTTTAAATGTCAAGTCAGTGTTTTCACCTGTATAAACATAGATTTGTTTATGTTCTTGATTTGAGTATGGAAGTTCAACAGTTGGAGCTTTGGTTACAAATTCTGATAATGGTTTTTTATCTTGAGAACCATCTGTGTAGGTTACAACAAGATTTCCATCAGCATCTTTTGTGACTGATTGAATCTTACCATCTTTATCAGCTACAGCTTTACCTTTTTGGTCTGCTAAGTTAGCATCATCATTGGTTTTAGAGTACTCAAGTTGTAGTTTCTCTTTGATTTTGCCTAGTTCAGCTTCTGTTACATTAGCTGGATCTGCTACCGTAACTTTTTCGGTTGGAGTTGCAATGTCATATTTTTGACTTTGTGCCTTAAGTACGACACGGAATGCACCTGGATCAGTGGCAGTTGAAGAACCTACTGCTTTATTCTCAATAAATGCACCATCAGCATCCGTTGCAGTTGCATAACGCCAGCCTAGAACCATACCTTTTGGATTTTCGCCTTTAGTCGCTGCTTCTAAGACTTCTGGTTTCAAACCATCTGTCGCTGCTGGTGTACCTCTATAAGTAATGACTGCTGGAGCTGTAGCTGTTGCAGGTGTTTCAGTAGAGATAACATTTGCTTTA
>NZ_KV795004.1:1359-1922 GCF_001808865.1 Streptococcus sp. HMSC061D10
CTTTAAATCCATATTGAGTATTGATGGTATCTGCTTCGCCTGCAACAGAACCAAACTCTCTGTTACCGCCTTGTTTGACAGTAGCACTTACAATTTTTCCACTATCATCTTTGAATTTGATATCAAATGAGTTTTCTTCTCCAGCATATACATAAACTTCTTTATCTTTATTAGAGTATGGGATCTCTACTGTTGGCGCTACTACTGTTGCTGGAGCTGTAGCTGTTGCTGGGTCACTGGCTACTGATGTGTTACCTGCTGCGTCAGTTGCTTTAGCTGTTACAGCACCTGCTGGAATGTCAACTGTTGGTGTGATTGTAGCTTTGCCATTTTCTCCTGCAGTTGCTTCACCGATCTTGTTGTTGTCTTTATCGTAAAGGGCTACGGTTGAACCTTTTTCTGCAGTTACTTCAACTGGCGTCTTAGTTCCAGCTTTACCTGTAAGATCTGTGTTCACAACTGGTTTAGCTGGAGCTTCTGTATCTTTAGTCACAAATTCTGACAATGGTTTTTTATCTTGAGAACCATCTTTATAGGTTACAACAAGATTTCCATCAGCATCT
>NZ_KV795004.1:2022-2404 GCF_001808865.1 Streptococcus sp. HMSC061D10
GTACTCAAGTTGTAGTTTCTCTTTGATTTTAGCTAAGTCATCATCGGTTACTTTAGATGGATCTGCTACAGTAACTTTTTCAGTTGGAGTTGGAGTTACAATATCATATTTTTGACTTTGTGCCTTAAGCATGACACGGAATGAACCTGGGTCAGTTGCATTTGATGAACCTACGGCTTTATTCTCAATGAATGCACCATCAGCATCAGTTGCAGTTGCATAACGCCAGCCCAAAACCATACCGGCTGGATTTACTCCTTTAGTTGCTGCATCTAATGTTTCTTGTTTCAAACCATCTGTCGCTGCTGGAGTACCTCTATAGGTAATAACTGCTGGCGCATCTGCTGTTGCTGGGGTTTCAGTAGAGATAACATTTGCTTTA
>NZ_KV795004.1:2504-20100 GCF_001808865.1 Streptococcus sp. HMSC061D10
CTTTAAATCCATATTGAGTATTGATGGTATTCTCTTCACCTGCAACAGCACCAAACTCTCTGTTACCACCTTGTTTTACAGTAGCACTTACAATTTTTCCGCTATCATCTTTGAATTTGATATCAAATGAGTTTTCTTCTCCAGCATATACATAAACTTCTTTAGTATCTTTATTAGAGTAAGGAATCTCTACTGTTGGCGCAACTACTGCTGCTGCTGGAGCTGTTGCTGTTGCTGGATCACTTGCTACCGATGTGTTACCTGCCGCATCAGTTGCTTTTGCTGTTACATTACCTACTGGAATGTCGACTGTTGGTGTGATAGTGGCTTTACCATTTTCACCTGCAGTTGCTTCACCAATCTTGTTGCCGTCTTTATCGTAAAGGGCTACGGTTGAACCTTTTTCCGCAGTAACTTCAATTAGAGTCTTAGTTCCAGCTTTACCTGTAAGGTCTGTGTTCACAACTGGTTTTGCTGGAGCTTCTGTATCTGCTGCTGGTGTAACTAAGTATGCAGCAGAAATCTTATCTGTAGATTTATCAGCATAAGTAATGACAAGGTTTCCTTTTTCGTCAACATTATATGTTGCACTTGATGGCAAAGAGGTATTTGCAGCCTTAGCAGCAGCAATAATCTTTGTTTTCTCTGCTTCACTTACATTATTTACATCAGCAACCTCTACTTTTGCACCTGCAACTGGTTCATACTTCTTAGCTGACTCAAGAACAGTAACTTTAAGATCACGTGTTACAGTTACGTTTTTCTTACTTGTAACTGCAAATCTCACAACAGTATCACCTGCTGGTTGTGTCTCTGCAACAGTACCTTGGTAAGAAGCATTACGCTGTCTATAGGTCTTTGAACCAGCTGTCGTCAAGTAAGCACCTAAAGGAAGTACACCTGAGATAGCAGTAGGATTTTGAGGAACCCAGAAGTGTTCAATCGCTGTAGCAGCAGCAATAACATCAACGTTAACTTTGTCACCCGGGTAGACTATGATGTGTGATGCACTAACGAGAAGTTGAGTGTTATCACTACCTCTTGATAGCCCACCACCTGCACCAGTCAATGGTGATTTTGTAACCGTAATCGGTGCACTCTTAGCTGACTCTGTTCCACCTGCTGGTGTTGAAGTAGCTGTAATCTCTCCTTCAGGAAGGCTGTTTGTAGGGTGAACAGTTGCTACACCTTGGTCGTTAGCTACAGCTTCACCGATCACAACGCCATCTTTGTTGTAAAGTTTGACAGTTGAACCTGCTGGTGCTTTAACTGTCACATCAGCTGGTGTACTTGCTTTACCTGATAGGTTTGAAGTGATTTCTGGACCACTAGTTGCAGCATCCACTGCTGGAGTGATTGGTTTTGGTGCTTCTGGCTGTGGTTGTGGCTGTGGTTGTGGCTGTGGTTGTGGCTGTGGTTTTGGTGTCTCAGCAGGGAGTTTTGGTTTAAGACTTACACCGACTGATGGAAAATCTGAAGTACGAACTCCAATAACAGCATGACCATTTAAACCATTATTTTTTAATGTATTTTCAATAAGCGCTGTAGAAAAACGACCAAAAAGATTGTGATTTTTCCCGTTTGTTACAACTTCATAAACTATATTATCTGGAATCCCTCCACCAATAGTCCTAAACTCTGACATATGGACTTTGTAATTAGCGAATGGCATCTTCTGTGGACGATTTGGAAGATACTGATCCTTTAGATTATCTCCAAATTTCCCAGACTTACCGATCATACGAATACTGCTAATAGTATCATCTGAAGTAACTGCCAAACCAGCAAAAGTATTCGCTTGCTTTTCAGGAACAACCTCAATTCTCCATGTAGTCTTATCGCCGTCAACACTGTAGCGAACTGATTTAAATTGTTTAACACCCTCACCAGTAAATTCACCTTCACCAAGTGATCCGTCAATTGAACGGTATGCCGCACGTTTTCCTCTTGGACGGGCTACTTCAGTTTCCGCTACTGCTGCTTCAGCTTCTTTAACTTCAGTTTTTTCTTCTGTTGCGACTGTTGCTGCTTTTTCTTCTTTGGCAGCAAGCTGAGCTACTGCATCTTTAAGGCTAGCAAGCGCTGCATCTACTTGTTCTTGGCTTGCTTCTGCATTGTCCAAAACCTTTTGTGCTTGATCAAGCGCTGTGTTTAAGCGAGCAAGAGAGTCTTCTGTCTTTCCTGCTTTATCCAAAACTTTCACTTCTTCGACCAACTGGGTCAAAGCTTCTTTGTTAGCTGTTTTAGCAGTAGTGTTTTCGACTACTACTGCTTTTTCCTCAGCCTCTACTGTAGCTGGAGCCACTGGTGTTGATGGAGCTACTTCTACAGCTGGTGCTGCATAAGTTGCATTCTCTTCAGCTGCAATTGGCTTAGCCCCATCTGTTGTAGAGCTAGTTTCTGGCTTAGCATCTACTGTGTCTGCTTTGACTGATGGAGCTACTAAAGCTGCCCCAACAGCAAAGACAAGCGAACAACCAAATAAGAAATGTTTTCCTTTTTTGATCATTCGCCAGTTTTTCTGTTCTGCATTTTTACGATTAAAATACATGAATCTTTTCTCCTAATTTTAAAATTATAGCATGTCTTTAACATACAATTTACATTATAAAACAAAGGTTCATTTTAGTCAATCATTTTGAATTATATATTTAAAAATTCTTTTCGTACAAAATAATTCTAAAATGACGATTTTTCTTTTAAAATACAATATAATAAATACAGGCATATTCTTTGTTTTTTTGATTTACTTGTGATATAATAACTAACATCTCTAAAAATATGATTTTTGTTTGTTATAATCAATTTTATTACAGGAGGAATAATTTATGAGAGCTCTATTAACTCAAAAAGAACAAAGGCAATTAAGAATTTTAGAATATTTATTTGAAAATTCAGACTGGATTCACCTGGATCCCCTGGCAGAAGCCCTAGACATCAACACTCGTATCATCAAAAGTGATATCAAGGAGATGCGCGAAGTCCTCTCTTGCTTCGAAATCCAATCTTCAACAGCTGGTATCAGACTTGCCAATAATAACAATTTAGGCATTGAACGAATTTACCGCCACATTTTGCAAGATTCTTCTAACTTCCAAGTTTTGAGAGCATTCTTTTTATTAGAAGAACCATTTACCTATGAACATCTAGCTCAAACTCTTGATGTTTCGCTTCCTGCACTTCGCAAAAAAGTCGCTGAGATTAATCATATCTTGCAAAATAAATACCGCTTCAAACTCAAGGTCACTCCAATCTCTATCATTGGAGACGAAAAAGACATCCGTTTCTTTTTTGCCCAGTACTTCCATGAAGCCTATGGTTACTTCAAATGGCCATTTACTGATTCTAAGAAAGACATTGAAGAATTTGTTGCTTTCTTTCTTAAAATGACAGGATTTCCTGCCAATTATGCCAACTTGTTGCAGCTAGAAACACAAATAGCTGTTAATTTGCACCGATTTAAGATCGGTGCAACCATCCAAACAACGAGCGATTCTACAAATGATCTTCCTTTATATGATCAACTGCCAGAGTTCCAAGATCAACTCGAACCATTGGCTAAGCGTCTGAATATCGAGGTTAACCGTCATACCTTAGAACAAATCTTTGATTCTTATACTCAAAAAGGAATCTTCTTTACTGTTGAAGATTTTCTAGCCGCCCGTTCAGATGATAAGGAAGTTAACCACTCTTACCACGCTGCCCGAGATGTCCTCGATAATTTGACTCGTGAATTTGGAATTCACTTTACAAATACAGACGAGCTAGTCTGGCACCTACACAATACCGCTCTTCTTGAACGTCAAGAAATCAACTCAGAATCCATCATTTCTCATAATAAATCCTATACGCTCAAAAAAATCAAGAAATTCTTCCCTGAATTTTACGAAGCAGCTGTTTTCGAAATGATGCGTTATAAGTCTAGCTTGGGACAAAAAGAACTGGCGCACGCTGTCGTCCATCTGGTTTACACTCTCTTGACTCACGCTTCAGATTTGATGGAACAACTGTTAGAATCTCAGAATAAGGTTCGTGTCCTTGTTTTGAGTGAATTTGACTTTGCTCATCCTCGGGCCCTCATCTCTCTCTATAAATACTACACTTCTAAAAATATCCAGTTTGAAACATGGGACAAGGCTACATTGAATGTTGATGAGATTATGGAGGCTGGATATGATGCCATTTTAACCAACTTTGATGTCGAAGGTTTAAATCATCCAAAACTAATCAATATTGGACGTATGCCCCAGCTTCAAGTTATTAGCGAACTGAACACCATCTCGCTTGGTGATCTTTAAAATTACCTTTTTTTGAAAGAATAATCATTTACAGTTTTATTTATATATGAGCACTCAGCTTAACGATACAAAACGAAAAAGCTAGAATTCTGAATATCAGAAAACTAGCTTTTTTTGTTTATTTTTTTATTCTACCAAAGAATTCCCTTCTAGGATAACAGAAGGGCAAGGAATAGTAATCCATAGAAAAATATAAAGAGCCACTTTGATTATCCTTCCAAAATGACAGTATAAAGGCTAATATAATTCCTATAACGAGATACATTTCTTCCTCCTTTGATGATTCTATTTTATCATCATTATCCACATAAAAAAGAGGATCTAAGATCCCCTTATCCTTCTATCCTACTCTCTGCATCTGCCACCACTTGAGCAAGACTGGTTTGGCTCAGCTCCTGCTCCATAGCTAGCTGAATCTTTTGTAATTTCTCATCTAAAACCCCATGGATGTTAGCTCCTACTGGACAGGCTGGATTGGGATTGTCATGAAAACTAAAGAGTTGACCTGTCTTTCCTAGACATTCAACTGCTTGGTAAACATCTAAAAGACTGATATCCTCTAGGTCTTTGATGATCTCTGCTCCACCAGTTCCACGCGCAACTGAGATCAACTCTGCCTTTTTCAGTTGGGACAAGGTTTTACGGATAATAACTGGATTGACTCCAACACTACTAGCTAGAAAATCGCTAGTCACCTTGCTTTCCTTCCCCTTTAGGGCAATAATGATCAACATGTGAGTCGCAATGGTAAATCGACTTGAAATTTGCATCCTCTTCTCCTTTTTTCGTCAGATTAGTTCCTTCTTTTCTTAAGTTTATTATATCTCTTCTAGTTGTAATGTCAAGAGTTACCACTAAGCCAATCGTTCAATTCAACATCATGTCCTTGACTCTGAGCAATTTCGTGCAACAAGTCCTGATTGTGGGTATGGTGAATCCCATTAACTAAGCTTTCATAATAAACTTGGTAGTAGGGTAATTGTAAGTCTTTGGCTAGCTGTAATTCTGCCTCAATATCATAATCGACACGACGAAAATCAGCATCTTTTAAACCTTTTTCGTCAAATTCTAAGATCATGTATTGGGCCCGCAAGTCTTTGCGTAAATTCCCAGATAAAAAGAAGGGTTGCCCAATCGAACCTGGATTCAGGATAAGCTGGCCACCACTACCATAACGAAGAAACTGCTGATGGATATGACCATAAATGGCAATATCGCAATCTGGATTGGTGACAAGACGATCAAAATCCTCTTGCTTACCAAGATGAATCAGCTCTCTTCCCCAGTTTTTATCAGGCAAGTGATGACTAATCCCTAGCTTCAGATCTCCAAACTGGCGATGCACTTGCAAAGGATAGACCTGCAGTGCCTTAATCTCCTCGATGCTGAGTTCTTCCATGATATACTGACACTGGCGTAAGAGATAACGATGACTGGGTCTACTTTCATCTAACTGACGATGACAGGCTCGCCATAAGCTCTCCTCCCAATTCCCTAAAACTCTAAGGGTGATGGGTAAATTCTCCAATGTCTGGAGAATATTTTTTCGTCCTGTTCCAGGCATGAGAATATCTCCTAAGAGCCAATACTCATCAACCTCCGCCTTCTGCGCATCTGTCAGAACAGCCTCCAAAGCTGTCGTATTCCCATGTATATCCGATATTACTGCTATTTTTGTCATATCTCTTCCTCTTAGCTTTTCTCTTTTTATTATAACAAACTCCAAGTCAAAGTCAAAAAGCATCTATATTCCTATCGTTTTTTACTTTACTTTTTTAGTGAAAAGGAATACAATGAAGGTAATAAGAATGAGGAGGTTTTTGCTATGGCACAACGTTATGAAAACATCATGGTAGCGGTTGACGGTTCTAAGGAAGCTGACTTGGCTTTCATCAAAGGGGTTCATTCAGCACTACGTAACCAGGCAAAACTAACGATTGCCCATGTTATTGACACACGTGCTCTTCAAAGCATCTCAACATTTGATGCCGAAGTTTACGAAGAATTGCAAGTAGAGGCCAACGATTTGATGGCTGAATACGAAAAGCGTGCAAAAGATGCTGGGCTCACAGACATAAAAGTAGTTATTGAGATGGGTAACCCTAAAACTCTCTTAGCTAAAACAATTCCAGACAAAGAAATGGTTGATTTGATTTTAGTTGGGGCAACAGGACTCAATGCCTTTGAGCGTCTGCTAGTTGGATCTTCATCAGAATATATCCTACGCCATACCAGCGTTGACCTTCTCGTCGTTAGAGATAAGGATAAAACTTTGTAATAAAAACAGAAATGAGGTTGGGATTTTTCTCCTAACCTCATTTTTTTATAAGCTATTGATGTCGTAGTTGAAACTATGAACTCAAAACATCATTCCAGGCTTCCTCTGCTATCGCCTATTTTTTATCTTCTCTTTCCTTGTGGCGTTCATAGGCCTTTATCTGACGCTCAATCTCCTTTTTTATGGCTGGTTCTGGAGCATATCTCTCCTCCCAGTCATCTGGTTTTAGGATTTTGTGAGTAACTGGGTCAAAATGAGCTTTTCCATCGGGGAACATTTTACCCATATTGGCTTGATGGACAACATCAAAAATCCGTTCTGGATCCACTCCCATCAAAACAAAGCTACCATAGGTGAAATACAAGGTATCAATTAAGGCATCTACTTGCCCTACCAAATCTTGCTGAGCAGGTGTTTTCTTAGCAACTTTCTCTGCTGCTTGATCCAGCGCTTGGTGTAACTGTCCAACTGCCCGTTCGAAATCTTCTTCAGAAGAGCTAGCAGCTCGAACAAACTCGACCAGTTCTTCTATCTTAAATCCCGCTCTATGGGTGGCACCTTCTAAATCCCAAGCTTGTGGCTCTTCTTGAGTTCGTTCATCCATCATGTGGTGGAAGGTTTTGACCTTATTGAAATGATAGTCACGACTGACAAAGACTTTTTCTGAAGCCAGAACACCAAAATGCTCTAAAGCTTTGTGAATTCCATCTTGTTGGTTGCTGGTTGTGATATGCTTAGCGACTTCTTTGACACTGCTACTACCATTGCCCATAGCAACTGACATCCCAACACCCGCCAGCATCTCTAGGTCATTGTCCGAGTCACCAAAGGCCATGACTTGATTGAGATCAAAACCATACTCTTTTCCGACACGGCGAATGCCTTCTAACTTGGAATTTCCTTGGTTGATGACATCTGCCGCAAAAGGATTACTGCGAGTCAATTTCAAGTCTTGAAAATCAGCTGCTGCTTTCTCAGATTCTTCTGGCGTCATTAGCATCAAAACTTGATAAATGGGCTGATTCATCAACTGGAGCAGATCTTCTTCCTTTTGAGGAACAACCTTACTCACCATTCGATTAAAGGAATGACTAACTGTACGAGTCAACATAGAGGGGACAAAACGACTCACTCTTTGTGAAAAAGAACCTAGGCCAAAAGACATGATTTTCGAACCCAGCATGGCATCCTTGGTCCCCAAAGCAATTTCCTTGCCCTCTTTTTTAGCATAGACTATCAACTGCCGTAAATGAGATTTGGAAAGAGGACTTGTAAACAAGACTCTGTCTTTATTAAAGATATATTGGCCGTTATAAGTTACAGCAAAATCCAGATCTAAATCTTCCATTAAATCCTTAACAAAAAAAGGTCCTCGTCCTGTCGCTACTCCAACAAGCACTCCCTGTTCCTTTACAATCTTAATCGCATCCTTAGTGGATTTCAAAACACTCTTGCGATCGTTGACCAGTGTTCCATCGATATCAAAAAAAACAGCTTTGACTTCCATCCTACCTCAATCTCCCCTTTTGTGATACAATGATTATACCACATTTCAGAAAGAGTGAGTAAATCATGCCTAAGAAAATCCTTGTTTTACATACGGGTGGTACTATTTCCATGCAAGCCGATGACTCTGGCGCTGTTGTGACTAGTCAAGACAACCCTATGAATCATGTATCCAATCCACTTGAGGGAGTTGAAGTCCACGCTCTCGACTTTTTTAATCTGCCAAGTCCCCATATTAAACCAAAGCATATGCTGGCCATCTATCAAAAAATCAAAGAGGAGGCTGATCGTTATGACGGTTTCGTGATTACACATGGGACAGATACCTTGGAGGAAACTGCCTATTTCCTTGATACTATGGAGGTTCCTCACAAACCGATCGTGCTAACAGGGGCCATGCGTAGCTCTAACGAACTTGGAAGCGACGGTGTCTACAATTATCTCAGTGCCCTTCGCGTAGCGAGTGACGATAAGGCTGCTGATAAGGGAGTCTTGGTCGTGATGAATGACGAAATTCACGCTGCTAAGTATGTGACCAAGACGCATACGACAAATGTTAGCACCTTTCAAACGCCGACCCACGGCCCTCTTGGGCTCATCATGAAACACGAGATTCTCTACTTCAAAACAGCTGAACCCCGTGTTCGTTTTGACCTTGATAGAATTCAGGGCTTGGTCCCTATTATCCCTGTCTATGCTGGTATGACAGAAGAACTCCTTGATTTACTTCCCGTTGACCAACTGGATGGACTCATTATTCAGGCTTTCGGTGCTGGAAATGTTCCCAAGGAAACAGCACAAAAATTGAACGCCCTTATCCAAGAAGGACTCCCAATCGCCTTGGTCTCTCGTTGTTTTAACGGGATTGCCGAACCTGTCTATGCCTACGAGGGAGGTGGCGTTTGCCTGCAAAATGCTGGTGTTTTCTTTGTCAAAGAGCTAAACGCTCAAAAGGCCCGTCTCAAACTCCTCATTGCTATCAATGCTGGCCTTAGAGGAGAGGAATTACGAGCCTATATGGAAGGATAATACTCTTCGAAAATCAAATTCAAACCTCGTCAACGTCGCCTTGCGTAGGTATATGTAACTGACTTCGTCAGTCTTATCTACAACCTCAAAGCAGTGCTTTGAGCAACCTGCGGCTAGCTTCCTCTTTGATTTTCATTGAGTATAAAAAAGTCGGTGAGATAGAAATTACTAGATCAAGTCTTGTTTTCTAATCACCCCGCAAGCCTTCTACCATCAACTTGATGCTTGAACTATTGACCAAAAAGTTTTTTCTACTAAAAAGCGAGGTCGGGATTTTTATCCCGACCTCTTCTTGTTAATCTTTACGAGTTGAATGACGTTCTACCAAACCATGTGGCAAAAGAACTTCACGCTCTTCTAACTCTTCCTTATGCATAATCTTCGTCAACATACGCATACTAATAGCACCAAGGTCATACAAAGGTTGCGCAATGGTGGTTAGGTTTGGACGAGTATAACGCGCGATTTGCGAATCATCACTGGTGATAATTTCAAAGTCATCTGGTACAGAAACTCCCTTGTCAGCAAGTCCGTTCAACACACCTGCTGCCAGTTCATCTCCTGTTACGATCGCTGCGGTTGCTTTAGAAGAAATCAAACGTTCTGCCAAGGCATAACCATCATCATAACGGTATTTTGATTCGAAAACAAGACCTTCACTGTAGTTGATTCCCGCTTCTTTCAAAGCATCTTTGTAACCAGCCAAGCGAATCTTACCATTAATATCATCCACTAATGGTCCACTAACGAAGGCAATTTTTTTGTTTCGCTTCAAAAGATGGCGGACTGCATCAACAGTAGCATGTTTATAGTCAATATTGACACTTGGAAGTTGGTGTTCTATGTCCACTGTTCCTGCAAGAACTACAGGTGTGCGTGAGCGTGAAAACTCTGAGCGAATCTTCTCAGTTAAATGATAACCCATGAAGATAACGCCATCCACCTGTTTAGAAAAGAGAGTATTGACCACAGATACTTCCTTTTCATCATCCTCATCACTGTTAGCAAGGACGATGTTGTATTTGTACATTTCCGCGATATCGTCAATCCCTTTAGCAAGGGTAGAGAAATAAGTGTTTGTGATATCTGGAATAACAACTCCAACTGTTGTTGTTTTCTTGCTTGCTAGACCACGAGCTACTGCATTAGGGCGGTAGTCAAGACGATCAATGACCTCTAGGACTTTTTTACGGGTGTTTTCTTTGACGTTCTTATTGCCATTGACAACACGACTGACAGTTGCCATTGACACTCCCGCTTCTCGGGCAACGTCATAAATTGTTACTGTATCATCTGTGTTCATTCCGTTTCCTTTCTACTTTGAAAATTTTGTTTTCATGATTCTACTGTTCTCATTTTACCACTAATTGTAAGCATTTTCAAGCATTTGATGAAGATTCGTTGAAAAAATTTCAAAATCATTCCCATCTTTTTAAAGGTAGTTGACTTTTCTTGATTTTTCTAGCAGTTTGCAGTATGATAATAAAAAAATCAATTAGGAGATAGGGATGGCTTTTACAGATTCTCATAGACGATGCGCTAGTTTCGGTGTAGTGACCAATTTACCCGACGATGTTATCGATTCAATCTGGTATATAATCGATCATTTTTTAAAGCATGTTTTTGATCTAGAAGATGAATTGGAATTTCGGCTTTTGAATAATGAAGGCTCCATCACTTTTCGTTTTTCTAGTCAACATCTTCCAACAACGATTGACTTTGACTTCAACCATCCCTTTGACCCACTCTATCCACCTAAAGTTCTGGTGCTAGATATGGATGGGAAGGAAACCATTCTCCTACCAGAAGAAAATGACCTATTTTAAAAACTCTAGCTTCCCCTATCTACTTAGGAAACTAGAGTTTTCTTTTTGCTAATAAATAGAACGACTGACTACTATACCACTTGGTTTGGTATATTCTAAATCAAGATAATCCTGATAAGTTCCTGGGACGATAAATCCTTGGGGGCTGAGAATGTCTGTTCCAGCTTTACCCACGATAGAGTCAGCCAATAAGACACAATTTGTACTGAGAACAAAATAGGTCTTAAACTTAGACGAACTAAACTTATAAAGAGCGGCATCAGCCTCGTGTTTCAGCTGATAAGAGTAGGTATGCTTGATTTCTCCTTCTCTTCTTTTCATGAGTTGAGAACTTGGTTCCCAAGGAATTAAGAGTTCTTCAATTTCTCTCAGTTGTTCCTCGATTGCTTCTTTCTGTTGTTCAGACAAGCTTAAGCCATAGACAAAGAGAGTTTTCTGGCTTTCTCTCTTACAGAGTTCGATATACTTTTCTCGATTAGCCTTAAATAGAACCCCATCCCCAATCATCCCAAATAAACGCTCCGAGTGCGGATCATAAGAACCATAGGAAATAACCTGACCTTGATAGCAGATATCCACATGCCCCATGGCTAAAAAGAAAGAGGATTCTGAAGTATGGATAAAAATTTCCATATCAACTGTCTGGTCATTTTTTCTCTCTGAATGTACTTTCCCTTCTTCGGACTCATGATTAGAAAACCATTTATTCAATCGACGTAGGGTATTGATAGGAATTAGAGCTGTTACAAAAATGGGCAGGGTCATTCGTATCTTCCGCTTAAGCCTAGGATTACGGATTCCTTTTTCAAAAAAGAAACCATCTCTGAGACTACTTGCCCCTAACATCAGTAAGTAAAAACCAAGTAAGAGCAATTCAAAATTTGTTGCGTCATGAAAAGGGGAGATACTATAGAGACCAAATCCCATCATCCACAAAGCATCAAATAAGTAATTGAGCCTCGGATGGATATGATTATTTCGGTAAATCAACCAGGTAATCAGGCTAATCAAACCTGTAAACAATTGATAACTTCCAATAGCAATGACTAAGACATAGAGGGCTATCTCTTGCAGGATGACTGACTCAAATAGAATGACAGCAAGTCCTAACTTGGCTATGGTTACAAAAATATTTTCTCTACAGGACTTTTCCTGAAACCATCGTGTCAATAAATGCCAAACAGTCGACAAGGAAAAGTAGGCCATCAAGAGTTGATAACCAAGCCTCGGTACAATCTGTCCAAAACAAATCAAGAGAAGACCGAGGATAATAGCTAGCATTCCTTCCCCTAGACTTTTCCATTTACTATAAGTTTCGAAAAACTTAGGCATTTTCTTTCTCCAATTGACGATACAAGTGGCGGATCGGTTGTTTCAGTGTTGGATGGATGAAATGAGGTGCAATTTCCTGCAGAGACTCTAAGACAAAGAGGCGCTCAGCGATATAAGGATGGGGCAAGATAAGGTTGTCTGTATAGATGATCTGGTCCTCTACAAAAAGCAAATCCAGGTCAATCAATCGAGGTCCCCAATGAACCTCTCTGACCCGTCCCATTTCTGATTCAATCTCTAACAAGGTTTCTAACAAGATTGGAGCTGGCAACCAGGTTTCCACTTCAATGACTTGATTGGCAAAGCTATCCTGCTCCACACCACCCCAAGGCTCGGTCGTTAAGACACTAGACTCTTTGAGAATATGGATACCACGAGCTTTCATTTGGTCAATAGCTTGCTTGAGATTAGCCGCCTTATCCCCCATATTGCTTCCTAAAGCGATAAAGGCACACTGTTTGCGACGGTGGATGGTTACTGAACAAGTATCCAGCGGTAGATGGATAGGTGCCCAAGGTTTTTTTAGTTCCAGCTCAATCTCTTGAACGAGAGGGTAGGTCTCAAAAGTACGCTCTACTAGTTTGTAGGCTACTGTTTCAATCAAGTCTTCAGTATTTTCCTGAAACCATGTCGTCCATTGCTGGCAAAGTTCTCCGTAATGGACAGAAGCAGTTAAATCCAAGTCTGTCGCAGCCTTGGTCATATCATAGGATAGGGTGGCTGAAACGACAAACTTCTGCCCCAGTTCCTTCTCACTAGGAAAAAGTCCATGAAAGGCGAAAATTTCTAGGTCTTTAATTCGCATTTGATCCATAACTAGTCCTTTCTAGAAAAATCCGCCCAAAGCGGATTCTTTTTATACTCAATGAAAATCAAAGTGCAAACTAGGAAGCTAGCCGCAGGCTGCTCAAAACACTGTTTTGAGGTTGCAGATGGAAGCTGACGTGGTTTGAATTTGATTTTCGAAGAGTATTATAGTCCCATTAAACGATAAGCCTGATCACGAAGATCCTTATCTGTCTCAAATAGACCACGAGCCACTGTTGTCAAGGTTGCAGTTCCTGGTTTTCGAACACCGCGCATACTCATACACATATGTTCTGCTTCAATGACAACGAAGGCTCCCTTGGCTCCCAAATACTCCATCAAGGCATCAGCCACTTCGATATTCAAACGCTCTTGAATCTGTGGCTTTTTAGAGTAGACTTCCACCGTACGAGCTAACTTTGATAAGCCTGCTACACGCCCATCAGGAATGTAGGCAATATGAGCTCGACCATAAAATGGTAAAAAGTGGTGTTCACACATGGTGTGGAAAAAGATATCCTTTTCCACTACCATATTGTCATCAATAATCTCAAAGGATTTTGACAGGTGCTCTTCAGCAGTTTGCCCAAGACCTGAAAAAATCTCTTGGTACATACGAGCGACACGGGCTGGTGTTTCCTGCAAGCCTTCGCGATTTGCATCCTCACCAACTGCCTCGATAATCATTTTTACAGCTTCTTCAATCTTTTGTGTATCCATTCTAATTTTTCCTCTCCATTAGGTAGGTTCTCACTTGGGCTAAAAAGTATAATGAGCCCGTGATAATCCTAACTGTTTTTTTCTCTTCATTTTCTGATAATTTTTTGTCTAGAAATTCCTGCCAACTTTGGTAGTTGAGATTTCTAGAATCAGCCATCTCTTTCAAGACTTTTTCATCCGTCGCCCGACTATCCTCAAAATGAGTTAGTGTAATCTTAGTATTGGACAAAGTTTCTAGCAAGTCCAACATATCCTCCAAGGCCTTGGTTTTGATACAAGTAAAGAGGATTTCCTTCTGATAGTCCGTAAAGCGTTCTTTCAAAGTAGCCAACAAGGCCTTGATGGCATGGGGATTGTGGGCCCCATCTAAAATCATCAAGGGTTCCCTATAAATAACTTCCAAGCGCCCAGGCCAGCTTGTTTCTTCCAAAGCTTGAGCCACTAAAGCATTATCTGGTAATTTCTGACCAGTCTCTTTGCAATAGCTATCTAACAAGGCCAGCGCCATCCCAGCATTCTCTATCTGGTGCAAACCAAGCAATCCTGTTTGGAAACGACCTTGTCTGATTGAGCTTGAATAATCAAAAATTTCGCCCGTCTCCACACTCTCATGATGGCTAACTTGATAATCTTCCCCATAGGCAAGCCTAGAAGCTTGTTTCGCTTTCGCAATCTGATCGATAACCGACAAGGCTTCTTGGACAATGTGTCCTGTCACTAGAGGAACTCCTTGCTTGATAATCCCTGCTTTCTGCTCTGCTATGGCTTCCAAGCTATCCCCTAAAAGCGCTACATGGTCTAATCCGATAGTCGTGATGCCTGTTAGGATAGGTTGACAGACATTAGTACTATCCAAAAGTCCGCCCATACCAACTTCCATAATCGCCACATCGACTTGCTCAGAAGCAAAATAGTCATAAGCTATAGCAGTGATAATCTCAAATTCTGTCGTTCCTTGCAAGGCTTGAGCATGCTCCCCTTCAAGTAGTGAACGATAATCCACCATCAAGGACTCTAATCTCGCTTCTGGGATAGATTCCCCATTAATGACAATCTGATCGGTATAATGAATCAGATAAGGAGAGCTAAAGACACCAACTCTTAGTCCCATCTTTTCCAACAGATTCTTCAAAAAGGCTATAGTAGAGCCCTTTCCATTGGTCCCACCAATATGGATAACCTTGAGTTTAAGATGAGGATTACCACGTAAGGCTAATAGCTCCACCATCCTCTCCAGACCAAAATGCGGTTGATCTGTCCGGTAGTTTGCTATCCACTGGTTCGTTTCGTTTTTATTCATATTATTTATATTGTTTCAAATCTAAATTTTCCGCATGGTCTGCCAGACGGATGGCTGATGCAACTTCGATTGCCATCTTGTGGCTGGCTACATCATGCACGCGCACCACTTCTACACCCTGTCTAGCAGCAATGCTGGTCACATGAGCCGAAGCAATATCACGATTGCGGAAGCCAGCTTCAGTATCTGGCTTGACTTCAAATCCATTTTCTTCAAGGATATTGATGACAAAGCGCTTGCGAGAAACTCCTAAAAAGATAGGATAGCCCATTTTGTGCAATTTTCCAAGATCACGTAGGAGGATGAGATTTTCCTTTTTGGTCAAGCCAAAGCCAATCCCAGGATCCAGCATGATGTTTCCTTTCGAAATTCCTGCTTTTTCCGCTCTTGCTAGAGCACGGTCAAAGAAGGTTATCATCAATTCTTCTACTGGTAGTTGTTCAAAGTCTGCTAAGTCTTCCTTTGTAAAAGTCTCTCCAAATCCAAAATGAGGAAATATGAGTGAACTAGGGTGCTGAGGGCGTGCCATGACTGGATTAAACATGATGACTACCCGAGCTCCAGCCCTGGCAACCACCTCTGCCATCTTCTCATCACCCATGAGTCCTGTAATGTCATTGACTATATTAGCCCCAGCTCGTAAAGCCGCTTCTGCCACCTGGCTCTTCCAAGTATCTACCGAAATCCGAACATCACTTTCTTGACGAATAGCCTGAATGACTGGAACCACACGCTGGATTTCCTCTTCTATCTCAACATAGCTACTCCCAGGTCGAGTGGATTCTCCACCGATATCTAAGATAGTGGCACCTTCAGCTATCAATTTTCGAGCCTGCTTCAAAGCTTCCTCAACAGCAAAAAACTGGCCCCCATCAGAAAAAGAATCTGGGGTGACATTGATAATTCCACAAATAGCTGTTTTTGTAAGATTGTCTCTTTTTTCCACGTTCATCACTCAAATTTCATTTAGATTGGTATTCCTCTATTTTACTGTTTTTTTTGGATTCTGTCCAATTATCCCTCGGTACTCCCATACTTTAAAAGAGCGCAAAAAAAGGAGAAGCTGAGTTCTCCTTTTTTATATTCTTATTTTTCAGTCAAAGCTGCAAGTCCTGGAAGAACTTTACCTTCGAGAAGCTCCATTGAAGCTCCTCCACCAGTAGAGATCCATGAGAACTTGTCTGCACGACCAAGGTTGATAGCTGCGGCAGCTGAGTCACCACCACCGATGATTGATTTAACGCCTGGTTGTTTCACGATAGCGTCCATGACACCGATTGTACCAGCTTGGAAGTCTGGGTTTTCAAATACACCCATAGGTCCGTTCCATACAACTGTTTTCGCACCAGTCAAAGCTTCGTCAAATTTAGCGATAGATTTTGGACCGATGTCAAGACCAAGGAAACCTGGGTCAACTGCTTCACCTTCAGTGTCTTTCACTTCAGTGTAGTCAGCAAATGCGTTCGCTTCTTTTGAGTCAACTGGCAAGATCAATTTGCCGTTTGCTTTTTCAAGAAGAGCTTTCGCAACATCCAATTTATCTTCTTCCACAAGTGAGTTACCGATTTCGATACCTTGTGCTTTGTAGAATGTATAAGTCATACCACCACCGATAAGAACTTTATCAGCTTTTTCAAGCAAGTTTTCGATAACACCGATCTTGTCTGAAACTTTTGAACCACCAAGGATAGCCACGAATGGACGTTCTGGAGCTTCAACAGCTTCTTGGATGTAAGCAATTTCGTTTTCAAGAAGGAATCCAGCGACTGCTTTTTCAACGTTTGCTGAGATACCAACGTTAGATGCGTGTGCACGGTGAGCAGTACCGAATGCATCGTTTACGAAGATACCATCTCCAAGTGATGCCCAGTATTTACCAAGTTCAGGATCGTTTTTAGATTCTTTCTTACCGTCAACATCTTCAAAACGAGTGTTTTCAACCAAAAGAACTTGTCCATCTTCAAGAGCGTTGATAGCTGCTTCCAATTCAGCACCACGAGTTACACCTGGAAGGAATGTAACTTCTTGACCCAATTTAGCAGCCAAGTCAGCAGCTACAGGAGCAAGTGATTTACCAGCTTTGTCTGCTTCTTCTTTTACACGTCCAAGGTGAGAGAAAAGAATCGCACGTCCACCTTGTTCAAGGATGTACTTGATAGTTGGAAGAGCTGCAGTGATACGGTTGTCATTAGTAATCACGCCATCTTTTACAGGAACGTTGAAGTCAACACGAACGAGAACTTTTTTCCCTTTCAACTCAACGTCTTTAACAGTCAATTTTGCCATTTGGAAAGACTCCTTAATTTTTTTTACGTGTTAATTATATCACAAAATCAATAAAAGAGATAGCAAAACCTTAAACTTTTATCCACAACAATTTTTCTCGATTAATTCAGGACAGTGCTTGTAACTACGACAGAATACTCTACCATTTTTATTCTCCTCCCCTATACAAAAAGATTTGACTCTTATGTACTGACCCCAAAAAGTTAGACAATTA
>NZ_KV795005.1:0-13176 GCF_001808865.1 Streptococcus sp. HMSC061D10
TTTATGTCTAACTTTTGGGGTGCAGTTCATTCCTACAGTGATTTCTTTTCATTATAGAAATTTTAGATCTTTTTTGAAATGTAGGATTGTTGAGCTGAACTGTTAATTTTTTTATCTGTTATTTATTTAGATATTCATTATAGTACATGATAGAAGTATCTTCCCAGATTCTTCTATTTTTTTGTTATACTCATTTTATCAATAGAAATGGAGTCAAATAAAATGATTGAACAGATTTATGAACAATATCTTGATTTTTATGATGTTATTGAAAAGGAATATAGTTATTTAGTGGATAATGATTTAGAATGGGAAGTTTTTCATCTTCGATTTTTACTCTATTATTTAGTTCGGTACAAGCTTGATATTATGCATCCTTTATTTTCTTACCACTATAGAGCTTGCTACCGTTTGTACATTGAGCAACTATTGATTTCAAATGATTGGGTTGGGAGATAATTTAAAAATTCTATATTTCCGAACGATTTCATAGTTTTTTCTTTTCAAAATATAAATTTACAATATTTTTTTAATATTAATTTTCTAGTTTTCTCTAGTTCCCTAATGTTTCTGGTCTTTGGTCTTGAAAAAATTGAGAATCTTTATTATAATAAATTGTAAGATATAATTGTAGGTGAGATTCCTGCCATGTATGTGAGAAAGGAAGAGCCTAAGGGCTCAGACAAGATTATGACTTCAGTTGTTGTTGTAGGTACCCAGTGGGGTGATGAAGGTAAAGGGAAGATTACAGACTTCCTTTCAGCTAATGCAGAAGTGATTGCGCGTTACCAAGGTGGTGATAATGCTGGTCACACAATTGTGATTGATGGAAAGAAATTTAAGTTGCACTTGATTCCTTCTGGAATTTTCTTCCCTGAAAAAATTTCTGTCATTGGGAATGGGATGGTTGTAAATCCTAAGTCACTTGTGAAAGAGTTGAGCTATCTTCATGATGAAGGTGTTACAACAGATAATCTACGTATTTCTGATCGTGCGCATGTTATTTTGCCGTACCACATCGAGTTAGACCGCCTGCAAGAAGAAGCTAAGGGTGAAAATAAGATTGGTACTACTATCAAGGGTATCGGTCCAGCTTATATGGATAAGGCTGCTCGAGTGGGAATTCGTATCGCGGATCTTTTGGATAAGGAGATTTTCCGTGAGCGTTTAGAACGTAACCTTGCTGAGAAGAATCGTTTGTTTGAAAAATTGTACGAAAGCAACCCTATTTCAATTGATGATATTTTTGAAGAATATTATGAGTATGGTCAACAAATTAAGCAATATGTCACAGATACTTCAGTTATTTTAAATGATGCGCTTGATAATGGCAAACGTGTCCTATTTGAAGGTGCCCAAGGTGTCATGCTAGATATTGACCAAGGTACTTATCCATTTGTTACGTCATCAAACCCTGTGGCTGGTGGTGTGACGATCGGTTCAGGTGTTGGTCCAAGCAAGATTGACAAGGTTGTAGGTGTATGTAAGGCCTATACAAGTCGTGTAGGAGATGGGCCTTTCCCAACTGAATTGTTTGATGAAGTGGGAGAACGCATTCGTGAAGTAGGTCATGAGTATGGTACTACAACAGGTCGTCCACGTCGTGTAGGTTGGTTTGACTCAGTTGTGATGCGTCATAGTCGCCGTGTTTCTGGAATTACGAATCTTTCTTTGAACTCTATCGATGTTTTGAGTGGTTTAGATACTGTGAAAATCTGTGTAGCTTATGATCTTGATGGTCAACGCATTGACTACTATCCAGCTAGTCTTGAACAATTGAAACGTTGTAAACCTATTTATGAAGAATTACCTGGTTGGTCAGAAGATATAACTGGAGTACGTACTTTGGAAGATCTTCCTGAAAATGCACGTAACTATGTTCGTCGTGTTAGCGAATTGGTTGGCGTTCGTATCTCTACTTTCTCGGTGGGCCCTGGTCGTGAACAAACAAATATTTTAGAAAGTGTTTGGTCATAAGAGATTTTTTAAGATTTGTTTAAGATAGTTCAGCTATACTATAGACAGTTACAAGAAGACCTCCTAACTTGTTGTAACAAATATCCTAAACTTTTCTTTTTCATAATAATCTCCCTATAAAGTCACCGCATTCGGTGGCTTTTTTTTCAGTTGAAGAAAAAAACAGTGGGCATTAAGTCTCTAGATTAAGTCTTGATTTGGTAGCCCCAGATCTACGAGTTTTCAACATTTTGGTAAATTAGTTAAGGTTGTGAAAGGAGAAAAGAAGTTTTGGTAAAAGAAGCTTTTTGAATTCTCAAATACCAACAAATCGTTCAATTTACCATCACATCAAAGGCGCATAACTAAGAAAAGATGAGGTTGGGATTTCTGATCCCAGCCTCTTCAGTCAACTATTTTCTTGAGAATTTGTAAGTTAGACAAACTTGAATTTTTTCTGAATCAGCTTACTTGATTATCTGATTTATTACTTTGAAATTGCTTCATTTCGTGCATAAAAGCATCTGCTTTTAGTTTGTCTGTGATGGTACTGACACTGACTAGCTTATTTAGTTTTTTTTCATGTCCTTCTAAAAAAATAGGATTTCTAATTTTTATACTTAACTTTACGCAATTAAAAGGACGCTTTTTAATGGTTATTTGTTCGATATCTTGAAGGCCAAATTGATAATGTAATAGGCTGTGGCCTCTACTGCTATAGGTATAATACTGAACAGTATTGTTTTTAAAAATCTCTACTTTTACTCCATTTATGAAGAGAGAAAAGCCTAAAAACCATATAAGAAGTGGAGCATAAATCAGCGCTACCGCCATAACAATCTTGTCTGCAAAATCAGTATTGTAAGTCATCAGACGCTTTAGAATCCAGAGAATCATAACAGATATAGATATCAGGGATGGGCCCCATACTCTATTAAATGTATCTTTAAGTGGAAACATCAAGGTAAGTTTTGGTTCATCCTGTAAAAAATCTAATTTCATCATTTATCCTTTCATCTTGTTTATTGTTTAAATCTCAGTTTTTTCTTTTTTTTGGAGAGTTATAATTAAAAATGTTCTAACAGAATTGGATATTCTGTGTCAATTGTTTCCATTACTCTCAGTTCATGATTTCTAATTTTACTCTTAATTTTGCCAGTATTATACTCTTTTTATAACATTATTTCTACTAACTAGAGATTGAATACTATCTAAAGTTAGTTGCTGCAAATATTATAGAGCTCTTTTTTTGTCTAGGAAAACATGCTATAATGATAGAATTGATAAGCGTGAAAAGAGAGAGGCTATGGATTATACAGTTGAAGAAAAAGAAGCATTTATGAGAGAGGCCTTAAAGGAGGCGGAGATTGCTTTAGAGCATGATGAAATTCCAATTGGTTGTGTAATTGTAAAGGATGGAGAAATCATTGGTCGGGGGCACAATGCGCGTGAGGAGTTGCAACGTGCGGTTATGCATGCGGAGATTATGGCCATAGAGAATGCTAATGTAAGGGAAGAGAGCTGGCGTTTGTTGGATTGCACACTTTTTGTGACTATAGAGCCCTGCGTTATGTGTAGTGGGGCGATTGGGCTAGCTCGCATTCCAAAGGTGGTCTATGGAGCTAAAAACCAGAAATTTGGCGCCGCTGGCAGCCTCTACGATATCTTAACAGATGAGCGCCTAAATCATCGTGTAGAGGTTGAAACAGGGATTTTAGAGAGTGAATGTGCAGGCATTATGCAGGAATTTTTCAGAAATCGACGGAAAAAATAATTTCTCTTTTAAAATCTTGAGGAATGTGGTATAATAATTGATGGAGCAACAGTTCTGCGTGAAGCGGGTCAGGGGAGGAATCCAGCAGCCCTAAGCGATGTGAATTGTGTGCTCTTTTTTTTGTGCTTTAAAGAAAATAGTTTAAGTATGGCGAAATAGGAATGAGTTTGTTAATAAAAGAGAAAATAAGGGACATTTGAAATATCTTTAAATTTTTTTGTATGATTTTATTGTTTGCTTTTTGATAGGACACTTTTCTTTATTTTATATAGAAGATTTTTCGTGCTTTTTTCGAATAAATAAGATAAAATAGCCTAGAATAAATGATAATAGAAAAGAGAAGATTATGAAAATTCGTGGTTTTGAACTAGTTTCTAGTTTTACAGATGAGAGTTTGCTACCGAAGCGTGAGACAGCGCATGCGGCTGGGTACGACTTAAAGGTTGCGGAGCGTACAGTCATTGCACCAGGAGAAATCGTTCTCGTCCCAACTGGGGTCAAGGCCTATATGCAGCCGACAGAGGTTCTCTACCTCTATGATCGTTCTTCAAACCCTCGTAAAAAGGGCTTGGTCTTGATTAACTCTGTGGGTGTCATTGACGGAGACTATTATGGTAATCCAGGGAATGAAGGACATATCTTTGCACAGATGAAAAACATCACAGATCAAGAAGTTGTTCTTGAAGTTGGGGAACGTGTAGTTCAGGCTGTCTTTGCTCCTTTCTTAATTGCAGATGGAGATTCGGCAGACGGCGTTCGTACTGGTGGATTTGGATCAACTGGGCACTAAGATGAAGATTATCTTTGTACGTCATGGAGAGCCAGATTATAGTATGCTTGATAAACTTGAAAATCCGCGACTCTATAGTGGTTTTGGTCGTGATTTAGCACCATTGACAGGAAAAGGTCGCAGTCTGGCAAAAGAAGTTGCTAAAACTGCATGTTTTGGAAAGGCAGAGATTATTATTTCATCGTCTGTGACGAGGGCTTTAGAAACAGCACATTATATAGCGGTTGAAACAGGATTGGACTTATTTGTGGAGCCGTTTTTTCATGAGTGGCGTCCAGACTTAGATGGTACTAACTCTGATTTAACTAGTGTATTGGTAGCTCATGAATATTATCTAAAACATCAAGGAGGTTTATCTGAAGATTCTCCTTATCGCTATGAAACTGCTCTGGAGATGCGTCATCGTTTTTTAAGAACTTTGGAAAAATATAAAAATTATAAAACTATTATCATTGTAACTCACGGAATGCTCATGCGCCAATTTGTACCAGACGAGAAGATTGATTTTTGCCAAGTGATTGAATGTGAGATAGAGATATAGAAAGAGGTTTATCATCGCAAAGAAAAAAGCGACATTTGTATGTCAAAATTGTGGATATAATTCCCCTAAATATCTGGGACGATGCCCTAACTGTGGGTCTTGGTCTTCCTTTGTAGAAGAGGTTGAGGTTGCCGAGGTCAAAAATGCGCGTGTGTCCTTGACAGGTGAGAAAACCAAGCCCATGAAACTGGCGGATGTGACCTCCATCAATGTCAATCGAACAAAGACTGAAATGGAGGAGTTCAACCGTGTGCTTGGAGGCGGAGTGGTACCAGGAAGTCTTGTCCTTATCGGTGGGGATCCAGGGATTGGGAAATCAACCCTGCTCTTACAAGTCTCAACCCAGTTGTCTCAAGTAGGGACAGTTCTCTATGTCAGTGGGGAGGAGTCTGCTCAGCAAATCAAACTCCGTGCAGAGCGTTTAGGTGATATTTATAGCGAGTTTTATCTCTATGCAGAGACCAATATGCAGAGCGTACGGGCAGAAATAGAGAGAATTCAGCCAGATTTTCTCATCATCGACTCTATCCAGACCATCATGTCTCCTGAGATTTCTGGAGTTCAAGGTTCTGTGTCTCAGGTGCGTGAGGTGACTGCAGAACTCATGCAGCTGGCCAAAACCAATAACATTGCCATCTTTATTGTAGGGCATGTGACCAAGGAAGGAACCTTGGCGGGTCCTCGTATGTTGGAGCATATGGTGGATACGGTGCTTTACTTTGAAGGGGAACGCCACCATACCTTCCGTATCTTAAGAGCAGTCAAAAACCGTTTTGGCTCGACAAATGAAATTGGGATTTTTGAGATGCAATCAGGTGGCTTGGTTGAGGTGCTCAATCCTAGTCAAGTTTTCCTAGAAGAACGTTTAGATGGAGCAACTGGTTCGTCCATCGTGGTGACCATGGAAGGAACCCGTCCTATTCTTGCGGAGGTTCAGGCCTTGGTAACACCGACTATGTTTGGGAATGCCAAGCGGACTACAACAGGTCTTGACTTCAATCGCGCTAGTCTGATTATGGCTGTTTTGGAAAAACGGGCAGGTCTTCTCTTGCAAAATCAGGATGCTTATCTCAAATCTGCTGGTGGTGTCAAATTGGATGAGCCTGCTATTGATTTGGCAGTTGCGGTTGCTATAGCTTCGAGCTATAAGGACAAGCCAACCAATCCCCAGGAATGTTTTGTAGGAGAGTTAGGTTTGACTGGAGAAATTCGGCGCGTGAATCGTATCGAGCAACGCATCAATGAAGCTGCTAAACTTGGATTTACAAAAATCTATGTACCTAAGAATTCCTTGACAGGTATTAAGCCACCTAAGGAAATTCAGGTGATTGGAGTGACGACTATCGGAGAAGTCTTGAAAAAAGTATTTGCCTAATAGTCTTACTCAGTTTTAGATTGCAAAACACTTTATAGCTAATATTTATTAAAAACAAGGAGGAATTTCTGATGAAATTTTCTATGGATAGTCAAATGCAATTTCCTTTGGTAGAGTTATCACTCAACCAAGGAGAAACAGTCTTTATCCAGCGTGGTAGCATGGTTTACCACACGCCTAATGTCAGCCTCAATACCCAACTTAATGCCAGTGGTTCTGGTTTGGGGCGTTTTGTCAAAGCTGTAGGACGTTCTATGGTTTCTGGTGAAAGTACCTTCATTACTCAAGCTATTGCAGAGTCTGATAACGCCAACCTTGCTCTAGCACCAGATACTCCTGGTCAAGTGATTGCTCTTGAGCTAGGTGAAAAGCAGTATCGATTGAATGATGGGGCTTTTCTGGCTCTTGATGGGACGGCTTTCTATACAATGGAACGTCAATCTATTGGAAAAGCTCTGTTCGGAGGTCAAGGTGGTCTTTTCGTAATGACTACTCAAGGTCAGGGAACTCTTTTGGCCAATGCTTTTGGCTCTATTAAGAAAATTGAGCTACAAAACCAAGAAATAACCATCGACAATGCCCATGTGGTAGCTTGGAGTCAATCTTTGGACTATAATATCCACTTAGAAAATGGCTTCTGGCAGTCTATTGGTACAGGCGAAGGAGTGGTGAATACCTTCCGAGGTACCGGTGAGGTCTATGTACAAAGTCTCAATCTTCAAAGCTTTGCAGGCTCTCTTAACAAGTATATTCAAAAAGGTTCATAATAATAAAAAAACTAGGGCAGAAACTCAAGCTAGAAGCTGGATGTCTCTGTCCTGGTTTTTTAATAAGGAGGTTGACAGCTGACAAATACTCTTAAAAATGATAAGATAGGAGAAATGTTTGATTATCAAATTTTTAAGGGGGAAATCGTGTCGTATTTTGAACAGTTTATGCAAGCCAACCAGGCTTATGTTGCCCTGCATGGGCAGTTAAATCTGCCAATCAAGCCGAAAACAAGAGTAGCCATTGTGACTTGTATGGACTCACGTCTGCACGTTGCACAAGCTTTGGGGTTAGCACTTGGAGATGCTCACATTTTACGGAATGCGGGCGGTCGAGTGACAGACGATATGATTCGCTCACTCGTGATTTCTCAGCAACAAATGGGAACAAGAGAGATTGTGGTTCTTCATCATACAGACTGTGGTGCTCAGACATTTCAAAACGAAGAGTTTCAAGAACATTTAAAAACTGAATTAGGGGTTGATGTCTCGGGTCAAGATTTTCTCCCTTTTCAAGACGTTGAGGAGAGTGTTCGTGAAGATATGCAGTTACTTCGAGAATGCCCATTGATTCCAGATGATGTGGTTATTTCAGGGGCTGTTTATGATGTGGATACAGGCAGTATGAGAGAGGTATACTAACTTTTCCTTTGTGAGTTCCTATCTTCCTATGAGATAGAATGTCTAAGTTGTCACATTTCAGCTTGAATATAAGGAATATAAATGAGCACAAGACAAGGGGATAAATGTCTACTCTTGTCTTATTTTTTATTGAAAAATAGAGAAAAAAGCGCTACAATGGTAGTTGGAAAAATGTTGTGAAAAAACACAAGTGATACATAAATACTGGAGGAAATCATGTCTTTTTCTGATTTAAAGCTGTTTGCCCTTTCTTCAAATAGAGAATTGGCAGAGCGTGTGGCGCAAGAGATTGGGATAGAGTTGGGAAAATCGACTGTACGTCAATTTTCAGATGGAGAAATTCAAGTTAATATCGAAGAATCGATCCGTGGGAAACACGTCTTTATCCTACAATCAACTAGCTCACCTGTAAATGACAATCTGCTAGAAATTTTGATTATGGTAGATGCTTTGAAACGCGCCAGTGCAGAATCTGTCAACGTTGTTATGCCTTACTATGGCTATGCACGTCAGGATAGAAAAGCGAGAGCGCGTGAGCCAATCACTTCAAAACTTGTGGCAAATATGCTAGAAGTGGCTGGAGTGGATCGTTTGTTGACGATTGACTTGCATGCTGCACAGATTCAGGGATTCTTTGATATTCCTGTCGATCACTTGATGGGTGCTCCTTTAATTGCAGACTACTTTGAGCGTCGTGGTATGGTTGGTTCTGACTATGTGGTTGTCAGTCCGGACCATGGTGGGGTGACTCGTGCTCGTAAATTGGCAGAGTTTTTGAAAACTCCGATTGCCATTATTGATAAACGTCGTAGCGTGGACAAGATGAATACCAGTGAAGTGATGAACATCATTGGTAAGGTAGAAGGCAAGACTTGTATCTTGATTGACGATATGATCGATACAGCTGGAACTATTTGCCATGCGGCAGATGCTCTTGCAGAAGCTGGTGCTGTCGAAGTTTACGCAAGCTGTACGCACCCAGTTCTTTCAGGGCCTGCTATGGATAATATCCAAAAATCAGCTATTAAAAAATTAGTTGTTTTGGATACTATCTACCTACCAGAAGAGCGTTTAATTGATAAGATTGAGCAAATCTCTATCGCTCATCTCTTGGCAGATGCTATCATCCGTATCCACGAAAAACGTCCTCTATCTCCATTATTTAGTATTGAGAAAAAAATCTAACGAATTCGTTGGATAAGACAAAACTCCTAACAAAGTGATAGACCTTGTTGGGAGTTTTCTTAATTAGATCAGAAAAATGTGAAAATTTCACTAATTGTTCGTTTTTTAGTCCATTTTTTTCCTTAATCTTTCGAGAATATTGCTTGTTTTTTAAAAATATAATAAATTTTACTCGTTTTTTACCAGGAATTTTAAAAATACTTTAAGAAAAAGCTTGACAACCTAGATATATGTGATATAATTTGAGGTAATAAGGGTTATCCTTATAAATAAAATTAAACTTAAAGAGGAGATAAAACAATGAAAAAAGTTTTATTGTCATCAGTAGTAGCTCTTGCAGTATTCTCAGCAGCAGCTCCAGCTTTTGCAGATATTAACGGTGGAGCTAACACTCCAGGTGCATATGACCAACCAGTAACAGGTGGTGGAGTAGGCGACGCTTACAATTCACAAACTGAATTTGTAAATGCACAACGAGTTAACGAGTATATCGCAGCTCATTCAGAAGATATCAATGCTAATAAAGCTGAATTGGATGCAGCTAAAGCAGCATTGGCAACAGCAGAAAATGCACCAGAAAACTTTGCACACAACCGTAATGAGTTGTTGAAACCTTACCGTGATGCAGTAGCAGCAGCTCAATCTAAATATGATGCAGAAGTTGCACGTGTTCGTAATGAAGCTGTTCAAAGCCTACAAAAAGAGTGGAACACAGCTAACAAAAAACAAGGTGACTACTACATCTTGAACGAAACTCCAGAACAAAAAAATGCTCGTTACTTGAAAGAACATGGTCTACCTGATCAAGCACCTGCTGATCAAGCAGCTGATCAAGCTGCAACTAAACCAGAAGATGGTAAACCAGGTGCTGTAGACCAAGCTAAAAAAGCAGACGCAGCTGCTAAAAAAGCAGGCGCAAATGCTAAAGCAGGTCAAAAAGCCCTTCCAAAAACACACGCTGCTAAATAATTTTATTTAAAAAGTAGCCAATCACTGAAACTTGGTTTCAGTGATTTTTTTGGTAAAAAATGAGGGAGGAAAAGATGAGTAGACGTTCTACGACAAAGAAATCACCAATTACTAAAATAATTGCTTCAATCGTTGCAGTAGCTATCGTTGCTTTGGGAGGCTTCTTTATCTATAAAAGCTTCCTAGCTCCAAGTGGAGATAAGCTAAATGATGCAAAGGTTACTCAGGAAGCTCCAAAACAAGCCTATACTGCTAGTGAAGAAGAAAAGGAATATCTCGCAAATAAATTTAAAGGCTTGCTTGCGACCAACTCTGAAACCGTTGGTTACGTCTATATTCCTGGTACCCAGTTGGATGAACCGGTTGTTCAAACAACGGATAATGCGACTTATTTAGATAAGCGCTTTGATGGCGTTAACGAGCCTTTAATGGGGGCAGTCTTTATGGACGCTGATAACAAGAAGGACTTTAGTGATCGATTGACTTGGTTATTTGGTCACGCTCGTGGTAGTAAAGTGCCTGACCACCGTATGTTTAAAGACGTGAATTATTTCAGTCGCCAAGAATATTTTGATGCACATCCTTATGTAGTCATTGAAACTCCAGAGAGAAAGTATTATTATGAAGCTGTTGCTATGATTATTGTTCCAGAAGAAACAGCTTTTTACCGTACTTCTTTTGATGATGATGCGGATTTTGAGAAACAGCTAAATATTATTTATGATACTGCAGAGGTTAAGAAACCAAATGTTAAGGTATCAGCTAAGGATAAATATCTTGTTCTTTCTACTTGTCGTGAAGAAGATGATACGATTCGTGCCAATCTCTACCTTCGACAAATTCCTGACTCAGAGATGAGTGACTTTGTCAAACAACATGGAGAAAGCCTTCAGTATAAACCAACTAGAGAATAATCTTTAAATAAGATCTTTATGAATCCTCCTCAAATTAAATGAAATTGTTTAATTTTGGGAGGATTTTTTGATTTTATAGTAAATTTCTGCAAACCCTTTCAAAATATGCTATACTGATGAAAAAGGAGGATTTTTATGACTCAAGAATTTATCAATCCAAGTGATGGCGTGATCCGTCAGTATCTAGAAACCAGTAAAACTCTAGCAGTAGTGGGCTTGTCTGATCGTGAGGAAACAACTAGCAATCGAGTGACAAAGGAAATGCAGGCTCGTGGCTATAAAATCATACCAGTAAACCCTAAGGCTGCAGGTGGGGAAATCTTGGGAGAAAAGGCTTATGCCAGTCTAGCTGAGATTCCTTTTTCTGTAGATATCGTTAATGTCTATCGTCGTAGTGAGTTTCTACCAGATGTGGCACGAGATTTTCTCAAGGCTGATGCTAAGATTTTCTGGGCGCAACTAGGACTTGAAAGTCTGGAAGCGGAAGAAATCTTGCGTTCTGGAGGATGCGATGATATCGTGATGAACCGTTGTATTAAGAGAGAACATACACGCTTAATTCTTGAATAATAAAAAGGTAGCTTGCGGGCTACCTTTTGTGTTATACTCAATGAAAATCAAAGAGCAAACTAGGAAAAGCCGCAGGCTGCTCAAAACACTGTTTTGAGGTTGCAGATAGAACTGACGAAGTCAGTAACCATACCTACGGCAAGGCGACGTTGACGTGGTTTGAATTTGATTTTCGAAGAGTATTAGAAAATACCGATGAGCGTTTGCATACCGAGACTAGTTAGGATGATAGCAATCCAGCAGAGAGCTCCAAGCAGAATGGATTTACCGCTGGACTTAATCATAGCAATGAGATTGGTTTTGAGACCGATAGCGCTCATGGCCATGATGATGAGGAATTTAGACAGTTGCTTGAGAGGTGCAAAGAAGTTATTGCTGACACCGAAGGAAGTAAGGACGGTGGTTAGCAGAGAAGCTAGGATGAAGTAGAGAATGAAAACAGGGAAGATTTTTTTAAGTTTTACCCCTTGGTTGTTTCCTTGTTGACGACTTTGCCAGTAGGAGAGAAAGAGAGTGATGGGGATGATAGCCAGAGTACGGGTCAATTTGACAATGGTGGCAGCTTCGAGAGTATTGGACTGGTAAAGACTGTCCCAGGCGCTGGCGGTAGCCGTTACAGAGGAAGTATCATTGACCGCAGTTCCTGCAAAGAGGGCAAAGCCTTCGTTGGAAAGATGGAGCCAGGTTCCTAGAGTTGGGAAGATAAGAGCTGCCAAGACATTGAAGAAAAAGATAACAGAAATGGCTTGTGCGACTTCTTTTTCCTTGGCATGGATGACAGGAGCAGTCGCTGCAATGGCAGAACCGCCACAGATAGAGGAACCGACACCGATCAAGGTAGCTAGCTTTGTATCTAGGTCAAAAAAGCGCTGGAAGAGATAGGCAACAATCAAGGCTATAGAAATGGTGGATAGAATGACAGGGAGCGAAGATTTTCCTACTGCAAAAACTTGAGAGATATTGAGTCCAAACCCAAGCAAGATAACAGCATACTGAAGCAGTTTTTTGGAGCTATAAGTCAAGCCGGCATCCAGTTGTTTATAGGAACTGAGAAATGGGTGGAGAATCATGCCAATAAAGATGGCAAAGACAGGTGCTCCCACAACAGGCAGAAAGCCACCTAAAATCCAAGAAATGATAGATATGATAAGACAGACCAAAAGTCCTGCCCCATTTTTTGATAGAAATGACATAAAAACCTCCTAAAATAAGTACTTCTTATTATAATCTTATCTCGAAGAAAAGTAAAGTTTAATAATTATTTGACAAGTTTCTCTCATTATGTGATTAGAACTGTAACGAAGTCTTGGTAAAAACAGAAATACCAGAGCTCCACCTCTGGTATTTCTGTTTGTCTAGTCATATTAAAACTAAACTCAGGTTATATTTTTTTTGTCGCACTTATCTAACCACTTTCTGACTATCCACTCAGAAATGACATTACCGATCTAGTAATCAATAATGGTGCTAGAATAGTTGTAACGAAGATTAGCAAAACCGTATTTTACAAAGGTATACTCTGTAATATTTAAATCCTTATTAAATCAACGTTTCTAAAGAAAAAGTAGCTGTAAAATATTATATATACAGCGTATTGTTAAACCAAGACGGTACCAAAAATTAAGGTTTCGGAGCTTATAAAATAAAGAAAGATGTCTCAATCATGAACTGCACCCCAAAAGTTAGACATAAA
>NZ_KV795006.1:0-4929 GCF_001808865.1 Streptococcus sp. HMSC061D10
GATGAAAAAAATTAAAAAAAGTTTCAAAAAAGTGTTGACAAGCGAAAGCGGCTGTGATATACTAATATAGTTGTCACTTGAGAGAAGCGAGTGACAAAGACCTTTGAAAACTGAACAAGACGAACCAATGTGCAGGGCACTACAACTGAAGTTGTAGTACTGAACAATGAAAAAAACAATAAATCTGTCAGTGACGAAATGAGTGAGAACTCAAACTTTTAATGAGAGTTTGATCCTGGCTCAGGACGAACGCTGGCGGCGTGCCTAATACATGCAAGTAGAACGCTGAAGGAGGAGCTTGCTTCTCCGGATGAGTTGCGAACGGGTGAGTAACGCGTAGGTAACCTGCCTGGTAGCGGGGGATAACTATTGGAAACGATAGCTAATACCGCATAACAGTAGATATTGCATGATATCTGCTTGAAAGGTGCAATTGCATCACTACCAGATGGACCTGCGTTGTATTAGCTAGTTGGTGAGGTAACGGCTCACCAAGGCGACGATACATAGCCGACCTGAGAGGGTGATCGGCCACACTGGGACTGAGACACGGCCCAGACTCCTACGGGAGGCAGCAGTAGGGAATCTTCGGCAATGGACGGAAGTCTGACCGAGCAACGCCGCGTGAGTGAAGAAGGTTTTCGGATCGTAAAGCTCTGTTGTAAGAGAAGAACGAGTGTGAGAGTGGAAAGTTCACACTGTGACGGTATCTTACCAGAAAGGGACGGCTAACTACGTGCCAGCAGCCGCGGTAATACGTAGGTCCCGAGCGTTGTCCGGATTTATTGGGCGTAAAGCGAGCGCAGGCGGTTAGATAAGTCTGAAGTTAAAGGCTGTGGCTTAACCATAGTACGCTTTGGAAACTGTTTAACTTGAGTGCAAGAGGGGAGAGTGGAATTCCATGTGTAGCGGTGAAATGCGTAGATATATGGAGGAACACCGGTGGCGAAAGCGGCTCTCTGGCTTGTAACTGACGCTGAGGCTCGAAAGCGTGGGGAGCAAACAGGATTAGATACCCTGGTAGTCCACGCCGTAAACGATGAGTGCTAGGTGTTAGACCCTTTCCGGGGTTTAGTGCCGCAGCTAACGCATTAAGCACTCCGCCTGGGGAGTACGACCGCAAGGTTGAAACTCAAAGGAATTGACGGGGGCCCGCACAAGCGGTGGAGCATGTGGTTTAATTCGAAGCAACGCGAAGAACCTTACCAGGTCTTGACATCCCTCTGACCGCTCTAGAGATAGAGCTTTCCTTCGGGACAGAGGTGACAGGTGGTGCATGGTTGTCGTCAGCTCGTGTCGTGAGATGTTGGGTTAAGTCCCGCAACGAGCGCAACCCCTATTGTTAGTTGCCATCATTCAGTTGGGCACTCTAGCGAGACTGCCGGTAATAAACCGGAGGAAGGTGGGGATGACGTCAAATCATCATGCCCCTTATGACCTGGGCTACACACGTGCTACAATGGCTGGTACAACGAGTCGCAAGTCGGTGACGGCAAGCTAATCTCTTAAAGCCAGTCTCAGTTCGGATTGTAGGCTGCAACTCGCCTACATGAAGTCGGAATCGCTAGTAATCGCGGATCAGCACGCCGCGGTGAATACGTTCCCGGGCCTTGTACACACCGCCCGTCACACCACGAGAGTTTGTAACACCCGAAGTCGGTGAGGTAACCTTTTAGGAGCCAGCCGCCTAAGGTGGGATAGATGATTGGGGTGAAGTCGTAACAAGGTAGCCGTATCGGAAGGTGCGGCTGGATCACCTCCTTTCTAAGGATAAGGAATGCACATTGGTCTTGTTTAGTCTTGAGAGGTCTTGTGGGGCCTTAGCTCAGCTGGGAGAGCGCCTGCTTTGCACGCAGGAGGTCAGCGGTTCGATCCCGCTAGGCTCCATTGGTGAGAGATCACCAAGTAATGCACATTGAAAATTGAATATCTATATCAAATAGTAACAAGAAAATAAACCGAAAACGCTGTAGTATTAATAAGAGTTTATGACTGAAAGGTCAAAAATAAGGTTAAGTTAATAAGGGCGCACGGTGGATGCCTTGGCACTAGGAGCCGAAGAAGGACGTGACAAACGACGATATGCCTTGGGTAGCTGTAAGTAAGCGATGATCCAGGGATTTCCGAATGGGGGAACCCAACAGGTACTACCTGTTACCCATATCTGTTAAGGATATGAGGAGGAAGACGCAGTGAACTGAAACATCTAAGTAGCTGCAGGAAGAGAAAGCAAAAGCGATTGCCTTAGTAGCGGCGAGCGAAACGGCAGAAGGGCAAACCGAAGAGTTTACTCTTCGGGGTTGTAGGACTGCAATGTGGACTCAAAGACTATAGAAGAATGGTTTGGGAAAATCAGCCAAAGAGAGTGATAGCCTCGTATTTAAAATAGTCTTTGTACCTAGCAGTATCCTGAGTACGGCGGGACACGTGAAATCCCGTCGGAATCTGGGAGGACCATCTCCCAACCCTAAATACTCCCTAGTGACCGATAGTGAACCAGTACCGTGAGGGAAAGGTGAAAAGCACCCCGGGAGGGGAGTGAAATAGAACCTGAAACCGTGTGCCTACAACAAGTTCGAGCCCGTTAATGGGTGAGAGCGTGCCTTTTGTAGAATGAACCGGCGAGTTACGATATGATGCGAGGTTAAGTTGAAGAGACGGAGCCGTAGGGAAACCGAGTCTGAAAAGGGCGCCTTAGTATTATGTCGTAGACCCGAAACCATGTGACCTACCCATGAGCAGGTTGAAGGTGCGGTAAGACGCACTGGAGGACCGAACCAGGGCACGTTGAAAAGTGCTTGGATGACTTGTGGGTAGCGGAGAAATTCCAAACGAACTTGGAGATAGCTGGTTCTCTCCGAAATAGCTTTAGGGCTAGCGTCGACATTAGAGATTCTTGGAGGTAGAGCACTGTTTGGGTGAGGGGTCCATCCCGGATTACCAATCTCAGATAAACTCCGAATGCCAAAGAATTATGGTCGGCAGTCAGACTGCGAGTGCTAAGATCCGTAGTCGAAAGGGAAACAGCCCAGACCACCAGCTAAGGTCCCAAAATAATTGTTAAGTGGAAAAGGATGTGGGGTTGCACAGACAACTAGGATGTTAGCTTAGAAGCAGCTATTCATTCAAAGAGTGCGTAATAGCTCACTAGTCGAGTGACCCTGCGCCGAAAATGTACCGGGGCTAAAACAATTTACCGAAGCTGTGGATACCTTTATAGGTATGGTAGGAGAGCGTTCTATGTGTGAAGAAGGTGTACCGTGAGGAGTGCTGGAACGCATAGAAGTGAGAATGCCGGTATGAGTAGCGAAAGACAGGTGAGAATCCTGTCCACCGTAAGACTAAGGTTTCCAGGGGAAGGCTCGTCCGCCCTGGGTTAGTCGGGACCTAAGGAGAGACCGAAAGGTGTATCCGATGGACAACAGGTTGATATTCCTGTACTAGAGTATGTAGTGATGGAGGGACGCAGTAGGCTAACTAAAGCAGACGATTGGAAGTGTCTGTCTAAGCAGTGAGGTGTGAATTGAGTTAAATGCTTAGTTCTATAACATTGAGCTGTGATGGGGAGCGAAGTTTAGTAGCGAAGTTAGTGACGTCACACTGCCAAGAAAAGCTTCTAGCGTTTAAACATACTCTACCCGTACCGCAAACCGACACAGGTAGTCGAGGCGAGTAGCCTCAGGTGAGCGAGAGAACTCTCGTTAAGGAACTCGGCAAAATGACCCCGTAACTTCGGGAGAAGGGGTGCTGACTTAGGTCAGCCGCAGTGAATAGGCCCAAGCAACTGTTTATCAAAAACACAGCTCTCTGCTAAATCGTAAGATGATGTATAGGGGGTGACGCCTGCCCGGTGCTGGAAGGTTAAGAGGAGTGCTTAGCGTAAGCGAAGGTATGAATTGAAGCCCCAGTAAACGGCGGCCGTAACTATAACGGTCCTAAGGTAGCGAAATTCCTTGTCGGGTAAGTTCCGACCCGCACGAAAGGCGTAATGATTTGGGCACTGTCTCAACGAGAGACTCGGTGAAATTTTAGTACCTGTGAAGATGCAGGTTACCCGCGACAGGACGGAAAGACCCCATGGAGCTTTACTGCAGTTTGATATTGAGTGTCTGTACCACATGTACAGGATAGGTAGGAGTCTAAGAGATCGGGACGCCAGTTTCGAAGGAGACGCTGTTGGGATACTACCCTTGTGTTATGGCCACTCTAACCCAGATAGGTGATCCCTATCGGAGACAGTGTCTGACGGGCAGTTTGACTGGGGCGGTCGCCTCCTAAAAGGTAACGGAGGCGCCCAAAGGTTCCCTCAGAATGGTTGGAAATCATTCGCAGAGTGTAAAGGTATAAGGGAGCTTGACTGCGAGAGCTACAACTCGAGCAGGGACGAAAGTCGGGCTTAGTGATCCGGTGGTTCCGTATGGAAGGGCCATCGCTCAACGGATAAAAGCTACCCTGGGGATAACAGGCTTATCTCCCCCAAGAGTTCACATCGACGGGGAGGTTTGGCACCTCGATGTCGGCTCGTCGCATCCTGGGGCTGTAGTCGGTCCCAAGGGTTGGGCTGTTCGCCCATTAAAGCGGCACGCGAGCTGGGTTCAGAACGTCGTGAGACAGTTCGGTCCCTATCCGTCGCGGGCGTAGGAAATTTGAGAGGATCTGCTCCTAGTACGAGAGGACCAGAGTGGACTTACCGCTGGTGTACCAGTTGTCTTGCCAAAGGCATCGCTGGGTAGCTATGTAGGGAAGGGATAAACGCTGAAAGCATCTAAGTGTGAAACCCACCTCAAGATGAGATTTCCCATGATTTTATATCAGTAAGAGCCCTGAGAGATGATCAGGTAGATAGGTTAGAAGTGGAAGTGTGGCGACACATGTAGCGGACTAATACTAATAGCTCGAGGACTTATCCAAAGTAACTGAGAATACGAA
>NZ_KV795007.1:0-14711 GCF_001808865.1 Streptococcus sp. HMSC061D10
GCGAGAGTTTTACTATCCTTGATTGAAATGCTAGTTGTATTGCTCATCATTAGCGTCCTACTCTTACTGTTTGTGCCAAACCTAACTAAGCAAAAGGATGCAGTGAATGATAAGGGGAAAGCAGCAGTCGTCAAGGTGGTAGAAAGCCAAGCTGAACTCTATACTCTAGATAAAAATGAGGATGCTAGTCTAAGTAAACTAGAGGCAGATGGACGCATCACTGCTGAGCAAGCAAAAGCCTATAAGGAATACCATGCAAAACAAAAGACAAGTCAAACAGTTGCGGATTAGGGCTTTTACCATGCTAGAAAGTCTATTGGTCTTAGGGATAGTCAGCTTGTTAGCTCTGGGTTTGTCAAGTTCAGTTCAATCCACTTTTGCGTGTGTGGAAGAACAGATTTTCTTTATGGAGTTTGAGGAACTTTATCGAGAAACCCAGAAGCGAAGTCTGGCTAGTCAGCAGAAGATCAACTTGATTTTGGAAGAGAGAAGTATTGGAAATGGCTATCAGAAATTAGCCATTCCAAAAGGAATTCAATTGCAGTCTAATCAATCAATTTCCTTTGACAAGGCTGGAGGAAATTCGTCTCTTGCAAGTGTGAGATTTCAAACAAGGAAAGAAGTAGTTCGCTACCAACTATATCTAGGAAATGGAAAGATTAAACGTATTCAAGAAGCAAAAAATTAAGGCGGTTATTTTACTGGAGGCAGTGATTTCACTAGCTATTTTTGCCAGTATTGCAACCCTCTTGCTGGGGCAGATTCAAGAAAGTAGACGACAGGAAGCAAGACTCTTAGAACAGGAAGAAGTTTTGCGAGTGGCTCGTATGGCTTTGCAGACTGGACAAAAGCAGTTGACGGTCAATGGGCTTACAGTTCATGTTGTATCGAATGAGCGAGGTTTGGAGGTGTATCATGGAACTGAAAAATTACTGGCGATTCAAGATAAGTAGAGTCAGAGCTTTTACACTTTTAGAATCCCTGGTTGCTCTTATTGTGATTAGTGGGAGTTTGCTCCTCTTTCAAGCTATGAGCCAACTATTGGTTTCAGAAGTTCGCTACCAGCAGAAAAGTGAGCAAAAAGAATGGCTCTTATTTGTGGATCAGCTGGAAGCAGAGCTGAATCGAGCCCAATTTGAAAAAGTAGAGAATGATAGACTTTACCTCAAACAGGATGGGAACCCCATTTCCATGGGGAAATCAAAGTCAAATGATTTTCGAAAAACAGATGCCAGTGGACGTGGCTACCAGCCGATGGTTTACGGTCTGAAATCAGCTCATATTTACCAAAACGGGCAAAATGTCCATTTTAATTTTCAGTTTGAAAAGGGACTAGAGAGGGAGTTCATCTATCGTGTGGAAAAAGAAAAAAGTTAGAGCTGGAGTTCTCCTTTACGCGATTACTATTGCTGGAATTTTTAGTCTCTTGTTACAGTTTTATCTGAATCGACAAGTGGCTCATCATCAGGATTATGCACTGAATAAAGAAAAACTTCTTGCATTTGCAATGGCTAAGAGGACCTATGAAAAAGCTAGTTCTGAGAGTGGTCAGCAGTCATTTGATGCAGGAAAGGCAACTTATCGTAATGACCAAAAAGGATTTACAGCGATTGTTGACACCGGAAAAAAACAGTTTGATTTTCACTTTTCTCCTTTGAAAAAGACTGACGACAAGACGAAGAAAACAGAAAAAAAGTCAAAAGAAGAAAGCGAGAAGAAAAAAGAAGAACAGGTAAAAAATGAGACCACCGAGACATCTGAAGTTGCATCATCTAAGAATGACAAGACATAGATTATCAGATTTGTAGAATCTAGTTTAAGTGGTGATGTTGGACTCAGTGGGTTAGGACGAGGTTTTTGTCTGAAATCATGCTATAATAGATACATATGGAGGACGGAATATGTCAAGTGTAAAATTGTATCTAGTACGTCATGGGAAAACAATGTTTAATACAATCGGTCGTGCTCAAGGTTGGAGTGATACTCCCCTAACAGCTGAGGGAGAACGAGGTATTCATGAATTGGGGATTGGTTTGCGGGAATCAGGTTTAACCTTTGAACGTGCTTATTCAAGCGATTCTGGGCGGACCATTCAGACAATGGGAATTATCCTTGAAGAACTTGGTTTGACTGGGCAAATTCCTTATCGCATGGATAAGCGAATTCGTGAATGGTGCTTTGGTAGTTTTGATGGTGCTTATGATGGAGACCTTTTTATGGGTATCATCCCTCGAATCTTTAATGTAGATCATGTGCATCGTTTGTCCTATGCAGAGTTAGCTGAAGGTTTGGTAGAAGTGGACACAGCAGGTTGGGCTGAAGGTTGGGAAAAACTAAGTGGTCGTATCTGGGAAGGTTTTGAAGCCATTGCCAAGGAAATGGAAGCTAATGGGGGAGGGAATGCTCTCGTAGTCAGCCATGGAATGACTATTGGAACCATTGTTTATTTAATCAACGGCATGCATCCGCATGGCCTTGATAATGGAAGTGTGACGATTCTCGAGTACCAAGATGGTCAGTTCTCGGTCAAAATTGTTGGCGACCGTAGCTACCGTGAAATTGGACGAGTTAAGCTAGACGAGCAAGCTAGTTCAGAACAATAAAATTCAGCACTAAATTTAGAAGAATTTTTAAAGGATTGATAGAATGCTAATGTCGTGCTTGCACAAGCTTCTGAGAGCTGAGTGCTTTGACAATAGCATTCTTTTTTGTTAGAATAGCATCAACATGAAAGCATAAGAAGGGACTGACAGAGTTGTCGTTCCCTTTTGTCTATCTTAGAAGGGGGAAATATGCTGTTTCAGAAAATAAAAGCCTATAAATGGCAGGCTCTAGCTTCCTTAATTATGACAGGTCTAATGGTAACGAGTTCACTCTTGCAACCACGTTATTTGCAGAAAGTTTTAGAGGCACTGCTAACAGGTGATAATGAAGCTATTTATCATATTGGTTTTTGGTTAATCCTTGTTGCCTTGATTGGTTTGATTGCAGGTGGCATCAATGTTGTGTTAGCCGCCTACATTGCTCAAGGAGTCTCGTCAGACTTACGGGAAGATGCCTTTCGTAAGATTCAAACTTTTTCATACGCCAATATTGAGGAATTTAACGCAGGGAACCTTGTTGTTCGTATGACCAATGACATCAACCAGATTCAAAACGTAGTCATGATGACCTTCCAAATTCTCTTTCGACTACCACTTTTGTTTATCGGTTCCTTTATTCTAGCAGTTGTCACCCTACCTTCTCTATGGTGGGTGCTAGTTCTCATGGTCGTTCTGATTGTTGTCATAATGGGTTTTATGATGGGAGTGGTGGGACCACGCTTTGCAAAATTCCAGACCTTATTGGAGCGTATCAATGCCATTGCTAAAGAAAATTTGCGTGGTGTGCGCGTGGTTAAGTCTTTTGTCCGAGAAAAAGATCAGTTTGATAAATTTACGCAGGTGTCAGATGAATTATTGGGAGAAAACCTTTATATCGGTTATGCCTTTTCTGTTATGCAACCTGCAATGATGTTGATTTCTTACGGGGCTGTTTTTCTCTCAATCTGGCTTGTAGCAGGTATGGCAGAGTCAGATCCATCAGTCGTTGGTTCCATTGCTTCCTTCGTGAATTATCTGAGTCAGATTATCTTTACTATCGTTATGGTCGGATTTTTGGGGAATTCAGTTACTCGTGCCATGATTTCCCTTCGTCGTATTCGTGAAATCCTGGATACAGAACCGGCTATGACTTTCAAGGATGTGGAAGATGAAGAATTGGAAGGAAGTCTCAGTTTTGAAAATGTAACCTTCACCTATCCAAATGATGAAGAACCTATCCTAAAAGATGTATCTTTCGATATTGCAGCTGGTGAGATGGTTGGGGTTGTCGGAGCAACTGGTGCAGGTAAATCAACCTTGGCTCAGTTGATTCCACGACTGTTTGATCCTCAGCAAGGTTCGATCAAAATTGGTGGAAAGGACATTCGTACAGTTAGTGAAGGGACGCTTCGTAAGACAGTTTCTATCGTCCTACAAAAAGCCATTCTCTTTAGTGGAACCATCGCAGATAATCTCAGACAAGGTAAGGGAGATGCGACAGTTTCAGAAATGGAACGCGCAGCTCGCATTGCCCAGGCGAGTGAATTTATTAGTCGTATGGACTTGGCCTTTGAAAGTCCGGTTGAAGAACGTGGGACTAACTTTTCTGGTGGACAAAAACAAAGAATGTCTATTGCGCGTGGGATTGTCAGCAATCCTCGTATCTTGATTTTTGATGATTCAACCTCTGCCCTTGATGCCAAGTCAGAGCGCTTGGTTCAAGAAGCTCTCAACAAGGATTTGAAGGGGACGACTACGATTATCATTGCCCAGAAGATTAGCTCTGTTGTTCATGCTGATAAAATTTTAGTGCTTGACCAAGGTCGCTTGATTGGTCAAGGCAAACACGCTGACTTGGTTGCAACAAATCCAGTTTATCGTGAAATTTACGAGACGCAAAAAGGAAAGGAGGAGTAGGATGAAGACATTTGAATTTTTTTGGAACTATTTTAAAGTTTATAAGATATCCTTTGTCGTTGTTATTGCTATGATTATCATTGCAACGATAGCCCAAGCCCTCTTTCCAGTGTTTGCAGGTCAAACAGTAACGGAACTTGCTAATTTAGTAGTGGCCTATCAAGATGGAAATCCTGAAGTCGTTTGGCAAAGCCTTTTTGGACTCCTGGTCAATCTTGCCTATATTTTGATTGTGCTCGTGGTGTCGAGTCTTATCTATATGGTTTTGATGAGCCGTATTATTGCCGAATCGACAAATGAGATGCGCAAGGGACTTTTTGGCAAGCTTTCTCGCTTGACTATTTCCTTCTTTGACCGCCATCAAGATGGTGATATCCTGTCACGTTTTACCAGTGACTTGGATAACATCCTCCAGGCTTTCAACGAAAGTCTGGTGTCTGTTATGACCAATATTGCCCTTTATATTGGTTTGTTGATTGTCATGTTCGCAAAAAATGTGACCTTGGCTTTGATTACGATTGCTAGCACTCCGATAGCTGTCATCATGTTGATTGTCATTTTGAAATTGGCAAGAAAATATACCAACCTCCAACAAAAGGAAGTTGGGAAGCTCAATGCTTATATGGATGAGAGTATCTCTGGACAAAAAGCAGTTATCGTTCAAGGTATTCAAGATGATGTGATCGCAGGTTTTGTTGAGCAAAACGAGCGTGTCCGTAAGGCAACCTTTAAGGGTAGAATGTTTTCAGGGATTCTCTTTCCTGTCATGAACGGGATGAGCTTGGTCAACACAGCAGTAGTTATTTTTGTAGGATCAGCTGTTTTACTGAATGATAAGAACATCGAGACAGCAACTGCTCTGGGTTTGATTGTCATGTTTACCCAGTTTTCTCAGCAGTATTACCAACCCATTATCCAATTAGCAGCGAGCTGGGGAAGTTTGCAACTAGCCTTTACAGGTGCAGAACGAATCCAAGAAATGTTTGATGCAGAAGAAGAAATTCGTCCTCAAGATGCTCCAATCTTTACCGAATTAACAGAAGGTGTGGAGATTCGTAACGTAGACTTCTCCTACCTGCCAGGCAAACCTATTTTGAAAGATGTTAGCATTTCAGCTCCAAAAGGGAAAATGATTGCGGTAGTTGGTCCCACAGGTTCAGGGAAAACAACCATCATGAACCTCATCAATCGTTTTTATGATGTGGATGCAGGTGGTATCAGCTTTGATGGAACAGATATTCGCGAGTTTGATTTAGACAGTTTGCGAAGTAAGGTAGGAATTGTCCTACAGGATTCTGTTTTGTTCAGTGGAACTATTCGTGACAATATTCGATTCGGTGTACCGGATGCTAGTCAGGAGATGGTCGAAGCAGCTGCTAAGGCTACGCATATCCATGAATATATCGAAAGTCTACCAGATAAGTACGATACTCTGATTAATGATGATCAGAGCGTATTCTCAACCGGTCAGAAGCAGTTGATTTCTATTGCTCGTACCTTGATGACAGATCCACAGGTCTTAATTTTGGATGAGGCAACATCAAACGTGGATACTGTAACAGAGAGCAAGATTCAAAATGCCATGGAGGCAATTGTAGCAGGAAGAACTAGTTTTGTGATTGCCCATCGCTTGAAAACTATTCTCAATGCAGATCAGATTATCGTTCTTAAGGATGGTCAAGTTATCGAACAAGGAAATCATCACGAATTACTCAAGCTTGGAGGCTTTTACTCCGAACTGTACCATAATCAATTTGTCTTTGAATAAGCAAAAAAGTTGTCCTAATTTTGGGCAACTTTTTCTGATAAAAAAATTTTATCACGGACTTAAAAAATACATATTAGACAGGAGTGGGTAAGGGTGATAAGATAAGATTATCAATGGAGAACGAAAGGAAGTCAGTAATGGTAAGAACAGTTGTTGGAGTAGCGGCAAACCTATGTCCTGTAGACGCAGAAGGAAAAAACATCCACTCATCTGTATCCTGTAAATTTGCTGAAAGTATTCGTCAGGTTGGCGGACTTCCTTTGGTCATTCCGGTTGGTGATGAGACACTTGTCCATGACTATGTAGAAATGATTGATAAGCTCATCTTGACTGGGGGACAAAATGTTCATCCTCAGTTTTATGGTGAGGAAAAAACAATTGATAGCGACGACTATAACCTAGCTCGCGACGAGTTTGAGCTAGCTCTTCTACAAGAAGCCTTGCGTCAGAACAAACCAATCTTAGCCATTTGCCGTGGCGTTCAGCTTGTCAACGTTGCTTTTGGTGGGACACTCAATCAGGATATTGAAGGTCATTGGCAAGGTCTACCTTTTGGGACTTCACATTCTATTGAGACAGTGGATGGCAGTGTAGTGTCTAAATTATTTGGTAAAGAAAGTCAGGTTAACTCAGTACATCGTCAGAGTATTAAAGACTTGGCACCCAATTTCCGCGTGACGGCTGTGGATCCACGTGATCAAACTGTTGAAGCAATCGAATCTATTGATGAGCACCGTATTATTGGTCTCCAGTGGCATCCAGAATTCTTGGTCAATGAAGAAGATGGCAACTTAGAATTATTTGAGTATTTATTGAATGAATTATAACGACTGGAAACCTAGTCGTTTTTTTGTCTTATTTCGTTCAAATTTTAATATTGTAACATTTTTTACGCAAATGTTTAAATTATGATAAAATTTGGAAAAATTCAGTATAAAAACTTGAAAAAATCTAAGGTAAGGGTTATGATAGAAGAGAAGAAATTTTGGAGGAATATTATGTCACATATTAAATTTGATTATTCAAAAGTATTAGATAAATTTGTTGCACCACATGAACTAGATTATATGCAGCCTCAAGTGACTGCAGCAGATTCTGCTCTGCGAAATGGTACAGGTCCTGGGGCAGAAATGACTGGCTGGTTGAACTTACCTGAAGAATATGACAAAGATGAATTTGCTCGTATTCAAAAGGCTGCTGCTAAAATCCAATCTGATAGTGAGGTATTGATCGTAATCGGTATTGGTGGTTCCTATTTAGGAGCTCGTGCAGCTATTGATTTCTTGAATAATTCATTTGTAAACTTGCAAAGAAAGGAAGAACGCAAGGCACCTCAGATCCTCTATGCTGGAAACTCTATCTCTTCAAGCTATTTGGCTGATTTGGTAGACTATGTATCAGACAAAGATTTCTCAGTAAACGTGATTTCTAAATCAGGTACAACAACTGAACCGGCTATTGCTTTCCGTGTCTTCAAAGAACTCTTGGTTAAGAAGTACGGTCAAGAAGAAGCTAACCAACGTATCTACGCAACTACAGACCGCGCTAAAGGTGCAGTTAAGGTTGAAGCAGATGCTAATGGCTGGGATACTTTTGTAGTGCCTGATAGTGTAGGTGGTCGTTTTACAGTATTGACAGCAGTGGGGCTCTTGCCAATCGCAGCTGCAGGAGCTGATATCAGCAAGTTAATGGAAGGAGCAAATGCTGCTCGCAAGGCTTATGCTTCTGATAAGTTGGCTGAAAATGAAGCATATCAATATGCAGTTGTACGCAATATCTTGTACCGTAAAGGTTATCTGACAGAAGTTCTAGCTAACTATGAACCATCTCTGCAATACTTCTCTGAGTGGTGGAAGCAACTGGCTGGTGAGTCAGAAGGGAAAGACCAAAAAGGGATTTATCCAACTTCAGCTAACTTCTCAACAGACTTGCACTCTCTGGGACAATTTATCCAGGAAGGTACCCGTATCCTCTTTGAAACAGTTATCCGTGTAGATAAACCTCGCAAAAATGTGCTGATTCCTGAATTGGCAGAAGACTTGGACGGTCTTGGCTACTTGCAAGGAAAAGATGTTGACTTTGTCAATAAAAAAGCTACAGATGGAGTGCTGTTAGCACACACTGATGGTGGAGTTCCAAATATGTTTGTGACACTGCCTGAGCAAGATGAGTTCACTTTGGGCTACACTATTTACTTCTTTGAGTTGGCTATTGCTCTTTCTGGCTACCTGAATGGTATCAATCCATTTGACCAGCCTGGAGTTGAAGCTTATAAGAAAAACATGTTTGCTCTTCTTGGGAAACCAGGCTTTGAAGAGCTGGGTGCTGAGTTGAATGCACGCCTTTGATTCTCATATGCTTTGAGTTCATTTAGAATATAAAAAGATCCACAAGTTCATTTCTTGTGGATTTTTAGTACAAGCCTCTTAATTAGTTTATTATTTTTTTTAAAAGTGTAAAAAAGAGTGTCTTAATTCTTTTATGAAAGCGCTGTATAATTGCCTTGTAAATAAAATTTGAGAGGTATCAAAATGAATGATTGGTTAAACATAAAAGGCAAAACAGTTCTTGTGACTGGCGCGTCATCTGGGATCGGTAAGGCAATCGTTGAAGAATTGCTGGAATTAGGAGTCAATGTAGCGAATTTTGATCTTAGCGACAACGATTTGCGTCACCCGAATCTATTATTTGTAAAAGTTGATGTAACTTCTCGCTCTGAAGTAGAAGAGGGTGTTGCCAAAATAGTTGAAAGATTTGGCAATATTGATGCGGTAGTCAATAATGCAGGGATTAATGTTCCCAGATTATTAATTGATGCAGAAAATCCTAAAGGTCCTTACGAGTTAGACGATGAAACGTTTGAAAAAGTAACAATGATTAATCAAAAAGGTTTGTATTTGGTTAGTCAGGCAGTAGGACGTATTTTAGTGAAAAATGGAAAAGGTGTAATTGTGAACATGGCTTCAGAAGCAGGCTTGGAAGGTTCTGAAGGACAAAGTGCCTATGCTGCAACAAAAGCAGCAGTCTATAGTTACACTCGTTCATGGGCGAAAGAGCTGGGTAAGCATGGTGTACGTGTGGTTGGAATTGCTCCAGGAATTATGGAAGCTACGGGACTTCGAACTCTTTCTTATGAGGAAGCTCTTGCTTATACCCGTGGAAAGACGGTAGAAGATATTCGAGCTGGTTATGCTTCAACTTCAACAACTCCTTTGGGACGAAGTGGTAAACTACGGGAAGTAGCTGATCTTGTAGCATTCTATATTTCAGACCGTTCTAGCTATATAACTGGAGTCACTACAAATATTGCTGGAGGGAAAACTCGCGGTTAAAAAAATGAAGGTGAGGAAGAGAGTTGACCTTAGTAAATCGATGGTATAACATTTTAGAAAAAATGGTCTCACAGCCAACTTATTCCTTGGTAGATATGCGCTCAGAGCTGGATATTAGTATGCAAACCTTGCAAAAGAGTATCCAACAATTAAATGATGTTTTGGCTCCGAGTATCCAGATTATCTCACAAGATGATAAGTTAATGTTAGAGGTGTATGACTATACTGAGTTGGAAAGGATTTTATCTGGTAGTTTAAAACGGGAGAGTGACTTCAATTCTTCCAGTAAAAGAATTGCCTATTTACTAAAACGTTTAATTAAGTCAACCTCCCCTCTTCTTATTGACGACTTGGCTGAGGAGGCAGGTGTTAGTAGAAGTACCCTTAATAAGGATTTAAAACAAGTAAAATCTTTGGCAGAGAGTTACTCTATCACTATTTCAGGAAAGCCCAACCGTGGGCTGGAGGTCTTGGGGTCCGAGCTGAATTTGCGCTTGCTCTATATTCACCAAGTGGCCCCTTACTTTGAAGGAAAGACACTCACCGAGGCAACATCTTCTTTTCTGGAGACGCTACTCCAGGAGTATAAAATCCCGAAAGAAACAAAGGAACTCCTTCGAAAGACCATTTCAATTATGGTGGAGCGTATTTATGCATCTAGGGTGTTGAGTTGCCCTATTCCTTACTATAGGAATGATTTAACAGAGACACCTTTGGTTGAAAAATTAATCTATCATATTGAGATGACTTATAAGATTTCCCTCAGTCAGTTTGAAATAGACTTTTTGTGTTTTCCGTTTAATATCCGTTTTATTGACACTTTAAGCAAGCCGTCTTATCAATCTGAACAGCTTGCAAACATTTTTCAAGGGATTGTCAAGAAAGTCAAAGAAACAATGTTGGTTAACTTTGATGATGAAGAATTATTTGAAGAAATCAAGTCTCATCTAGGCCCCTTAATCAATCGACTGATTTTCCATGTGCAAGCTAATGATATATTCCATGGCGAGGTTCAAACTCAATATCCTTTTGCTTTTGAAATGGCGAAAATTGCTGGAGAAGAACTGTCTGCAATTTTTGGTTCTGAATTGGAATTATCTGAAATCGGATATCTGGCTTTGTATTTTGAAATGATTTTAAGAAAGCAAAACTCTGTTGTAAATGGTTCTCGCAAGCAGATAGCAGTAGTTTGCACAACAGGAAGAGGAACTGCTGCGATGATTATTCAGCAACTCAGACGAATCCTTGGAAATGATGTAGACATTACTCAGTATTCTGAAGAGGATTTTAATCTGGATTTGAATCAGGACTATTTCGCGATTTTTACGACAGTTCCTCTAAAATATAAAGATTCTAAATCTCCAGTCATTCAAGTTAATCATCTTTTTGATGATCAATGGCTGCGGGAAGAATGGCAGAGGGCCAATGCTTTTCATCAAAAAAATCTAGAAACAGTCAGCTTACGTTTTCTTCGGTTGAGTCCCCAAAAAACCTATCAGCAATACTTGCTAAATATGGTTGCAGAGTTAGAGAAACTTCAGATGATTGATGAAGGTTTTAGAAATCGGATAATTGATAGGGAGAAAAAACAATCAACCATTTTTGGTGGAGGAATTGCCTTCCCCCATACAATTAACCAGGGTTATGCAAAGACTATTTTAATGTTTGGAAAGCTAGAAGAGCCTTATCAAAAAGGAGATGATTGGATTGAATTTATCTTTCTAGTCGCCATTCCCTCAGAAATTGAAAGCAAAATGGAGAGTGAATTGCTGGAATTGTATGACGACATTTTTCGAATTGCAGGAGAGCCTTCTCTAAAAGAAGCTTTGAGGGCTGTAGAAACAGAGACAGAGTTTCTATCATTTTCTAAGAGCAAAGGAGTATTTTAATGAATTCGCTAATAATTTTCGCTGTATTTGTCATGGCAGCTTATATATTTCAAATGTTCCTCGGCTGGCAGCAACTCAAAGACTTCAATAAGACCTATACGATGCTCCGAAGACTGGGGCGCGTAGCGATTGGCAGGAAGTCCGGAAGAATCAAATCCGGTACGATTGTCATGTTCGCGGTTGATGAAAACGGTCGGGTTCTTAAAGCTAGCAAAATGCAAGGAGTCACAATCTTAGCACGTTTTCAAAATATGGACGATTATGTTGGAGAAGACATCCATTATTTTGACAAGTATAATCCTCTTGTGAGAAAAGAAAATAAGTTGATGCAATCAGCCATAGAAGATGCTAGAAAAGTCTATCTTTGGCATGAGGCAGGTATTGAGAAAGAGACAAGTTCATCTGATTCTTTTCTGGGATTCGGCTTTTATGCGAATTACTTACAATTATCTATTAAACAGTTATTTAAAAAAAATAAGAAAGGGAGTTCCTTATGAATCACATTACAAATTTTGCAGAGAGTTTTATGAAACTCTTCCAATTAGGTGGAGAAACCTTTATTAGCTGGATGACAAATATTGTACCGCTTGTCTTAATGCTATTGATTGCAATGAATACCCTTATCGCTTTCTTGGGAGAAGAGAAGGTCAATTCCCTGGCTAAGATTTCTGCCAAAAATCCTGTTAGCCGGTATATGATTTTACCTTTCATTTCAGCCTTTATGCTGGGGAATCCGATGGCAATCAGTATGGGACGTTTCTTACCAGAATATTATAAACCTAGTTTTGTAGCAGCTCAGATGCAGTTCTGCCATACTTCAAATGGTGTATTTCCGCATATCAATCCTGGGGAATTGTTTGTATGGATGGGAATTGCAACAGGAATTCAAACTTTAGGTTTAAGTCAAATGGACTTAGCCATTCGTTACATGCTTGTTGGGCTTGTCATGAACTTTGTAGGCGGTTGGGTGACCGATTTTACAACTGCTTATGTAGCAAAACAGCAAGGTGTTACCTTGAGTAAAACATTTGATTTATAGAAAGAGTGAAATTATGTCATATAAGAGTATAAAAGTTGTTAAAGGAAATGGCGGTTTCGGAGGACCTTTGGTCATTACACCTAGTGAAGCTAAGCATAAATTCATCTATATCACTGGCGGAGGAGAAAAGCCAGATATTGTGGATAAAATTGCTGATTTGACCGGTATGGAAGCTGTTAATGGGTTTAAAACTTCTATCCCAGATGAGGAAATTGCTTTAGCAATCGTGGATTGTGGCGGTACTCTTCGCTGTGGTATTTATCCTAAAAAGGGGATCCCTACAATAAATATTGTAGCTACAGGGAAAAGTGGGCCTCTAGCTCAATATATAACCGAGGAAATCTATGTGTCAGCAGTTGGCCTTAATCAAATTTCTGCTGCTAATGAAGACGAAAAAGCGACAACTGTGGTAACAGAAAAGCCAACTTACGATACTAGTAAAAAAATTACAGAGCAAAAAGCTGAAACAAGTATTGTAGCAAGAATTGGGATGGGCGCTGGGAAGGTCGTTGCGACTTTCAACCAGGCTGCTCGTGAAGCCATCCAAACAATGCTCAACACGATCATTCCTTTCATGGCCTTTGTTTCCTTGCTGATTGGGGTTATTCAAGGATCTGGTGTTGGAAATTGGCTGGCAAAATTAATGGTTCCCCTAGCGGGGAACATCTGGGGACTCGTTTTAATTGGCTTTATCTGTTCCTTACCATTCCTATCTCCTTTGTTAGGTCCCGGAGCTGTTATTAGTCAGATTATTGGAACTTTAATTGGAGTCGAAATCGGAAAAGGGACTATTCCGCCCCAAATGGCTCTGCCAGCTTTATTTGCTATCAACACTCAAAACGGTTGTGATTTCATTCCTGTAGCACTCGGCCTATCTGAAGCCAAGGCTGAAACAGTTGAGGTTGGTGTCCCTTCGGTACTTTATTCACGCTTTCTCAATGGTGTTCCGCGAGTGCTAGTTGCTTGGATAGCTAGTATTGGTCTTTATCAGTAGACCTTTGATAGATGCCTGAAAACAGAGAACTATTATGTTAAACTTATCTATAAGCCTAAGTTTATGACAAATTAGAGAAAGTATGAATAGAAATCAGATGAAGAAAATTTTTGAAACTAAAGTAATTCAAGTAGGGTCTGAAGCTCAGAATATGATTCAAGATGCCAATATGCTCATTTTATTTGGAGAAGAAGCACCAGAAGATTTATCAGAGTATTGTTTTAAGATTGATAACAAAAATCTGCTAGGTTCAATACTAGAAGGTGGCAAGCTGGTGGTAGATAATCAGGAATATTCGATTAGTTCCGTAGGAAATGTAGTAGAAAAAAATTTAACTGGACTGGGACATATCACGATTTCTTTTGATGGTTCAAAAGAGGGGAGCCTTCCTGGTACACTCCATGTTGTAGCAGAGCAAGCGGTAGTAATTGAGAAAGGTTCTACTATTCAGATTTTTGAAACTGCTTGACCATAATAAAATTTCAAATCAAGCAACTTAGAAAAATAAAAGTCTAAAAAATTGATTCAGAGCCTGGACAAAAAGTCCAGGCTTCTCGGTCTAAATTAGAAAAAATAGATGACGCAGTGGTTGATTGGCAAGTCAATCAAACTAGCCAGTCAGTGTAAGGGAATTTCCAGCAGATGCATCCACAAGGGGTGCTTGAACAGAAGGGAAAGACCAAAAAGGTATCTACCCAACTTCAGCTAACTTCTCAACAGACTTGCACTCTTTGGGTCAATTTATCCAAGAAGGAACTCGTATCATGTTTGAAACAGTTGTCCGCGTTGACAAACCTCGTAAGAACGTGATCATCCCTACTTTGGAAGAAGATCTTGATGGACTTGGTTACCTTCAAGGAAAAGACGTTGACTTTGTAAACAAAAAAGCTACTGATGGTGTTCTTCTTGCCCACACAGATGGTGACGTGCCAAACATGTACGTGACTCTTCCTGAGCAAGATGCCTTCACTCTTGGTTACACGATCTACTTCTTCGAATTGGCAATTGCCCTTTCAGGTTACTTGAATGCCATCAACCCATTTGACCAACCAGGTGTTGAAGCCTACAAACGTAACATGTTTGCCCTTCTTGGTAAACCAGGATTTGAAGAATTGAGCAAAGAACTCAACGCTCGTCTATAATAGAATAAAAAAGAGTGGTTTTGTACTGACCCCAAAAAGTTAGACAAT